>PXSU01000108.1 GCA_003022745.1 Halobacteriales archaeon SW_9_67_25 | reverse complement strand
GACGGAACGCGTTCCGGTCCATGCCGACCTCGCAGTCCGCGCCGCGGCACGCACCGTCGTCGCTGAGACCGAGCGCGGACGAACAGCCTGCCAGCCCGGTGACGCCACCCGTCCCCAGGACAGCCAGGACCGCACGCCGTTTCATACGTGAACCCTGGGACTGTCCGAATATAACCACGTCGATCGGGCCGTCACACTCGGTCGCATCCGGGCGCTCAGTATTACAGTCCCGACACGTCGACTGTCTCCCCGCTGTCGGCCGCCTCGTAGATGGATTCGAGGACGCACATATCGACGAACCCGTGCTCGGCGTCTGCACAGACCGGCCTCCCCGTCAGGAGGGCGTGTGCGAAGTAATCGAACTCTTCGGTCATCTGGTCGAGCTGTTCGAACCCGACCTCCCAGTGTTCGTCGGCGACCGAGACGCGAAAGCCCCGGTCCTTTTCGTTGAAGAAAGCCGGGTCGATGGCTATCTCGCCCTCGGTCCCGGTCACGCGGAGGTGACTCGACTTGTAGGCGTTCTGGCTGGCCGTACAGGCCGCGTAGACGCCGTCCGGGAACTCCAGTGTGAAGGCCGCGTGTTCGTCGCCGACATCGGCGAAGGCCGCCTGCTCGTGGGCCGTCCGTGCCTGCACCGCCGTCGGGTCGCTGTCGAGCAGGAACCGCGTCGTGTTGATGGGGTAGACGCCCATGTCCATGACGGTCGCGCCCCCTGATGTGTCGGGGTCGAGGCGCCACTGGTCGGGGTCGGGGATGATATCCAGCAGTCGCTGTGACATGTTCCCGTGGACGAGGACCGGGTCGCCGATGACGCCCTCCCGGACCAGTTCTCGCGCCCGCCGGACGACCGGTTCGGTCTGCATCCGGTAAGCCACCATGACCTCGATGTCGTGGGCGCTGGCGAGTTCGACGATTTCGCGGGCCCGCGCCACTGTCGCCTCCATGGGCTTCTCGCAGAGGACGTCCTTGTCGAGGCGTGCTGCCGTCTCGACAAAGGGGAGGTGCAACGCGTTCGGCGTACAGACGTACACCGCGTCGAAGGCGTCCGCAGCCACCCCGTCGTGGAACTCCTCGTAGGTTATCCCGTGCTCGATGCTCCCGGCGAGGTCTTTCCCTGCGCGTGCCTTCTCCTTCGAGCCGCTGACGAGGACCGTCGTCTCGCAAAAGTCCGACTCCTCGACGGCCGGCACAGCCTCGGCGCGCGTCCACCAGCCCAGCCCGACCATCGCGAACCGGACCGTGCCGGGGTCCTCGGCCGTCTGCCAGTCACGCTCGGTCATCTGGTCGACGGGGAAGTCCATAGGATACCTCCGGGCGACCGGGTATTAAACCTCGGCACCGTGTGCCGGGGCAGCCGATTGTCGAGACCGCTATAGACTGCTCAATAGCCGTCCATACGCCTCATATACACCGTTTTTACGGTTGGCGTCGGCCCCCCGATATGGCAGCGACCGATACGGTCCGGATCGACTTTATTTGCGTGCACAATGCGGGGCGGAGCCAGATGGCGGCGGCTTTCGCCGAGCGCGAACGCGCCGAACGCGGCCTCGAAGAGGTCGTCGAGATACACTCGGGGGGCACCGATCCGGCCGACGAGATCCACAGCGAGGTCGTCGACGCGATGGCCGAGGAGGAATTCGATCTCTCGGACCGGTCGCCGTCGTGGGTGGTCCTCGACGACCTGAAAGACAGCCACTACCTGGTGACGATGGGCTGTTCGATCACGGAGTTCAACCCCGCACAGTACGGTGTCGAGTCCCGGGCCTGGGATCTGACGAACCCCGACGGCAAGGACATGGAGACAGTCCGGGAGGTGCGGGACGAGATCGAACGGCGCGTCTCCGGGTTGTTCGACGAGATCGAGCGGACGGCTGCCGAGTCCGACGACGAGTCGGAGTCCGTCACCGCCCGGGTCTCCAGTGCCGTCAGGGACGCGCTGTCGTTTTGACAGACACGATGCCGTACGACGCGGTCGTCTTCGACAACGACGGCGTCATCGTCGAACCGACGGACAGTACGCACATCACCGACGCCGTCTGTGCGGCCCTCCACGACGTGGGTGTCGACCCGGACCGCGAGCGCGTCGAACAGGCGATCGCCGCGAGCGCGGGGCCCCATGAGACACTCCAGACGGTGGGCGTCGACGCTGTCGATGTCGAGCGCTTCTGGCGGCGCCGGGAGGACCTCGCCGCAGCAACCCAGATGAACCTGATCCGCGACGGCAGCAAGAGGCTGTACGACGACGTGGCCGCGCTGACACAGCTCGACGCCAGGCTCGGGATGGTCAGCAACAACCAACACGAGACCGTCTCGTTCATCGTCGACCACTACGGACTCGATTTCTTCGACGTGGTGTACGGTCGCGAACCCACGGTCGCGGGCGCCGAGCGGAAGAAACCGGACCCGTACTACCTCGAACGGGCGCTCTCGGACCTCGGGACGCGGGATGCGCTCTACGTCGGAGACAGCGAGGTCGACGTCCGGGCGGCAGGGCGGGCTGGCGTCGACAGCGCCTTTCTCCGCCGGGACCACAGCGCGGACACGGAACTGTCCGCAGAGCCGACTTACGAGGTCACAGATCTGTACGACCTCGCCGAGGTGGTGCGCGAGGGCTGACAATTATGTGACGGCCCCACCGTAGAATAAACATGGCCCGCGACTCATTCCGGGCGGAGATGGAGGCACTCCACGAGGCAGTTCTCGGCCTCGGTGCGACGGTAGTCGACCGCCTCCGGACCGCCGTCAGAGCTCTCGATGATGGAGACCGCGAGCGCGCACGGTTCGTCCTCGCCTCTTCACGCTCCAACAGCCCGTCGCCAGCGACCTTCGATTCGTCGCCGCGTCGTTCAAGATCCTGACCGACCTCGAACGGATCGGCGACCTGGCGATGAACCTCGGCGGGTACGTCACGGGGATGTCCAGGGAGTTCACGCCGCGCGCGGACCTCGTCACCATCGGCGAACTCGTCGCAGACCAGGTCGAAGACGCCCTCGCAGCCTACGAGTCCGCCGACCCGGAACAGTGTCACGCTGTCGCCGACCGCGACGACGAGGTGGACGGCCTCTGCGAGCGGGCTGCCGAGGTGATGCTTCGGGACCTCGTGGACCAGCAACCCGACGAGGAAGCACTCGAAGGGCTCCTCGAGGAGGTCTTCCAGCTCCTCCTGACGGTCCGGGACCTCGAACGCGTCGGCGACCACGCTGTCAACATCGCCGCGCGTACCCTCTACATGGCCGAATCCGACGACGCGTTGCTGTACTGACGAAAAGAAATATTCTACCGGAGGCCGTGGCTCCACCCAGGAATGCCCGAGGGCAAGGACGAGGAATCGCCGGCAACCGAGGCAGTCGCAGGCGTCGTGACACTCGTGACGCTGCTGGCCGGCTTCGGACTGCTGGCCCTCGGGTGGCCGTACTTCTGGGTCGCCTTCCCCGTCGGCTTTGGCGGTCTCCTGCCGGCCGGGGTCGCGGTTGCGAAGTGGTACGCGGCCGGCAGCGAAGGGAAGGGGGATTCGGTGACTCCGGAACTGGAGGCCGCACTCGCCGAACTCCGCGAGCGCTACGCGCGCGGTGAGGTCGACGAGATGGAGTTCGAGCGACGCGTCGAAAGGTTGCTGGAGACCGAATCCGTCGCGGCCGCCGAGGACGCATACGGAAACGAAGAACCGGCGCTGGACGGCCCGGAGCGAGGCCGATCTGTCCAGCGCGACCGGGAAACCGAGCGGTCGTGAGGGCGATCCGGGGTATCCCCGACGTGCGTCATACAAACATACATTGCACCTGACGGCACATCTAGACGTATGCCACGCGAGGGGTATCAGGAGAAGCTACGGAGTTTGCGCGAGGATGTCCTCTACATGAGTGAGATAGTCCTGGAACGGCTCCGCATGGGGCTGGACGCGCTGGAACGGAAAGACGAGGACCTTGCCTGGGACGTCATCGAGGGCGACCACGAGGTCAACGAGATGTACCTCGAACTGGAGGGTGACTGCGTGGACCTGCTTGCCCTCCAGCAGCCGGTCGCAGGGGACCTCCGGCTCATCGCCGCGTCGTTCAAGATCATCACCGACCTGGAGCGGATCGGGGACCTCGCGACGAACCTCGGCGATTACTCGCTCGACGCCCAGCGGGACGTCTTCCCCGAGGTCGACATCCAGAGCATCGGCACCGCGACAATCGAGATGGTCGAGGCGGCGATGGACGCCTACGCGGCGGAGGACGCCGCATCGTGTTTCGAGATAGGCGATCGCGACGACGGGATCGACGAGATGTGTGAACGTGCCTCCGAGACGGTCGCGCGCGAACTCATCGAACGGGAGGACGTCGATTCAGAGGCCGAAATCCAGCGGCTGATGGGGGACGTCCACCGACTCTTGCTGACGATCCGCGACCTCGAACGGGTCGGCGACCACGCCGTCAACATCGCTGCCCGCACCCTCTACATGGTCGAGAGCGACGACGACCTCCTCTATTAGGTGACTTTCCAGGTCGTACTGGAGGAGTACCCCCACTTCTCGACGTCGACGTCGAAGTCACCCTCCTGAATGGCGGACATGTTGGTTCCCACTTCCTTGGGCGAGAGGTCCAGTTCCTCGCCGATGAGCCGGGACTTGAAGTAGGTCTGCTCGTCGGCGTGGTCCCGGAGGTACGACAGGATGCGCCGCTGTTTCTCGCTGAGGGACTGTCCGGCCTTCCCCGTGGGGGCAGTCGTGCTCATAACCGTTACAGGTCCCGACACAGTATAGCCGGTTTGGTACAGTCGATTAACCTCTCGCTGTCCCGTGGTTTTCTGCAAAGTCCTGTGACACAGCCGCCGAGAGAACGGATATGTCAGTCCGAGTGGTACGTCGGCCGACGGCTACACTGGCTCTTCGAGGACCTGTCCGACGGCGAAGTTCGACTTGACCTCGGTGATCTCGACCTTGACGCGCTCGCCGATCTCCGCGTCCGGAACGATAATGACGTATCCGCGCTCGACCCGCGCGATGCCGTCGCCCTGTTTCCCGATGTCCTCGATCTCGACGTAGCGGATCTCGCCGGGTTCGACGGGCGGCTGGGGCTCGGATGGCGGCCCGGTATCGGCCGTCTCCTCGCCGGTGTCGGTCTCCTCGGACCGGATGAGTGCGACCCTGTAG
>PXSU01000107.1 GCA_003022745.1 Halobacteriales archaeon SW_9_67_25 | reverse complement strand
CGTCCGGGAGTACAACGTCCGCATCCGCGACCAGGAGTGAGCCATGTCAGAGACTGATATCGACACCATCCAGGGAAAGATCGAGGACGCACGGCAGGAGGTCGGCAAACGGATCGTCGGCCAGCGGGAGGTACTCGAACAGCTGTTCGTCTGTATTCTCGCCGACGGGAACGCGTTGCTCGAATCGAACCCCGGGCTGGGGAAGACGACGATGGTCCGGACCGTCGCGGAGGTGACCGACCTCGGTTTCTCGCGGGTCCAGAACACGCCCGACCTGATGCCCTCGGACATCACGGGCACGGAGATCATCCGCGAGACCGAGGACGGCCGGGAGTTCGTCTTCGAGCAGGGCCCCATCTTCGCCAACGTGGTGCTCGCCGACGAAATCAACCGCGCGACGCCGAAGACACAGGCCGCGCTTCTGGAGGCGATGCAGGAACGCCAGGTAACCGCCGCCGGCGAGACCCACCAGCTCCCCGACCCCTTCTTCGTGCTGGCGACCCAGAACCCCCTCGACCAGGGCGGAACCTACGCCCTGCCCGAGGCACAGACCGACCGGTTCATGCTGAAACTGGTCGTCGACTACCCGGGCTACGACGAGGAGCAGGACATCGTCGACATCTACACCTCGGGTGACGGGACGGTCCCGGTCGAGCCGGTGCTCACGCGCGAGGAGATCCGGCGAGCACAGGAACTCGTCCGGGAGATTCCAATCTCCTACGACCTGCGCGACCGCGCGATCAAGCTGGTCCGGCGCACCCGCGAGTCGGAGGCCATCGATTTCGGCGCGAGTCCGCGTGCCAGCATGGCGCTGGTCGTGACCGCGAAGGCGCGGGCGTTCCTGCACGGCCGCAACCACGTCTCCGAGGAGGACATCGCGGCGCTGGCTACGCCCGTCCTCCGTCACCGGATCATCCTGGATTTCCGCGCCGAGCGCGAGGGGCTCACCCCGGACGACGTCATCGCGTCGCTGGTCTCATGACCATCGACCCGGGCTTTCTCGACGAACTCGACCGCTTCCAGGCCACGCTGGACCGCGAGTCGAGCGCGCTCCGCCAGGGCGAACAGGAGTCACCGCGTATCGGCGAGGGGCTGACCTTCTCCGATTACCGGCGCTACTCCCCGGGTGACGACACCCGGCTCATCGACTGGAAGCTCTTTGCCCGCACCGAGGAGTACTTCATCAAGCAGTACGAGGAGGAGCGCAGCCTCACTGTCCACGTGCTCCTGGACGCGAGCGGGTCGATGGATTTCCCGAACGGGCCGACCAACAAGTTCGAGTACGGCGCCAAGATCGGACTCGGGTTCGCCTACCTCACCGCCGAGGAGAACAACGACTTCGTCTTCGGAACCTTCCGCGAGCGGACCGACAGGCTGGACGCCGGCCGGTCGAACCGCGGGGAGATACTCGACCTGGTCGACCAGGTGAACGGCACGACCCCCGCCGAGGAGGCCGACATCGAGGAAGTGCTCTCGGCCTACGCGGCGCGCATCCGGACCCGGTCGCTCGTTGTCGTGGTCACGGACGGTCTGTACGACCCGGAGGCCGTCGAGTCGGGGGTGGCCGCGCTCGCGCGGACGGACTCGGACGTCCTCGTCGTGCACGTCGTCGCGCCGGAGGAGCGGGACCCGGACGTCGCCGGCGACGCGCTCTTCGTCGACCCCGAGACGGAGGCGACCCGGCGCTCGTACTTCAGTGGGTCGCTGGCCAGTACCTACCAGTCCCGACTCGACGCGCACGTCGACGAAGTCTCCGACCGCGTGACCGGCCTCGGGGAAGAGTACGTCACCGTCGACACCGGCGAACAGTACTTCGATGCCTTCGCTGGCGTCTGGCTCGGCTAGAGGGAATCGACCAGTTCGTCGGCGAATCCGGTATAGTTCCCCGGCGCGAGCGCGTGCAACTCCTCGCGGACGCTATCAGGAACGTCGAGGTCGTCGAAGAGGTCCCGGAAATCGTCGAGTGTCACCGCTTCGCCGCGGGTGAGGTCTTTCACCCGCTCGTAGGCGTCGCCGTGTCCCTCCCGCCGGAGAACCGTCTGGACGGCCTCGCCGATCACCGCCGGGTTCGCCGCCAGGTCCTCGCGCATCACCGTCTCGTTGGGGACGACTTTCTCCAGGCCCGACTGGAGTTTCTCGTACCCGATCAGGCAGTGTGCGAGGGCGGCACCGACGTTGCGCTTCACCGTCGAGTCAGAGAGGTCCCGCTGGAGCCGGGAGGTGGTGAGATACTCCCCCAGGAACGCGAGGTCGGCGTTGGCCTTCGAGAGGTTCCCCTCGCTGTTCTCGAAGTCGATGGGGTTGACCTTGTGGGGCATCGTCGAGGAGCCCGTCTCCCCGGCAAGTACCTCCTGGCCGAGATAGCGGTCCGAGACGTACAGCCAGGCATCACGGTCGAAATCGAGCAGGACGCTGTTGACGCCCCGGAGCGCGTCGAACAGGCTCGCGAGGTCGTCGGAAGGGTTGACCTGCGTGGTCAGTGGCTCGTGACCCAGCCCGAGCCCCTCGACGAAGGAGGCCGCGAACGCGGGCCAGTTCACGTCGGGGTACGCGACGCGATGTGCCGCGTAGGCCCCGCTGGCGCCCGCGAGTTTGCCCGAGAGGTCGTCCGTCGCCGCCGTCACGCGCCCCAGCGTGCGTCCCAGGCGGGACGCGAAGACGGCCATCTCCTTGCCGAACGTCGTCGGCGTCGCGGGCTGGCCGTGCGTCCGGGCAAGCATCGGCACGTCCCGGTAGTCCCTGGCCATCCCCCCCAGGGCGTCCCGGAGTTCGCGCAGGCGCGGGACGAGCACCTCGGTGACGGCGTCCCGGATCAGGAGCCGGTAGGCCAGGTTGGTGACGTCCTCGCTGGTGAGCCCGAAGTGGATCCACTGGTCGAGGTCGCCGTCGGTAGCCTGCCGGATGAAGTACTCGACGGCCTTGACGTCGTGGTTGGTCGCCGGATACTCGCCGTAGCCGTCGGTTTCGAGTTGCTTGACCAGGGCCGCGTCCTCGTCGTCGAACTCCTCGTAGATGGCCCGGAGGGCCCGGCGCTCGTCGGCCCCGAGCGAGAGCGGTGTCTCCGGGAGGTCCGCGAGGGCTATCAGGTACTCCACCTCGACGCGGACGCGCGCCGCCACGAGCGCACCCTCGCTGGCGTAGGGGACGAGGGGTTCCGTGTAGCGGGCGTAGCGCCCGTCGAGTGGCGAGACGGCTTCGAGTGTCCACCGGTCGGTCATGGATCACAGTCGACGAGGCCGGCGAAAAAGGTTGCCGGTCGCTGGCTGCCGGGGCGTCGTGTTGAGAGCCGCAATGCATTTGCGCCCGCCCCCCCGGGACCCGCACATGCACCTCGCCGGGATGGCGTCGAATCGCGGGCGCAACCTCATGAACATCGCCGACCGGGAACCGGGTGGCGCGGACCTGGCGGTCGTCCTGACGGACACGGCCGGCGCGCCCGTCCTCGAAAAGGCACGTTCTCGGGGGATTCCAGCCGAAACTGTCGTCCCCGAGGAGAGGGAGTCGCGGCGCGCCCACGAGCGACGGGTGCTGGATGCGCTGTCGGGACACGACGTCGACCTCGTCTGTCTGGACGGGTACATGCGCATCCTCTCGGACACCTTCCTCGACGCTGCGCCCACCACGGTGAACGTCCACCCGTCGCTGTTGCCCTCGTTCCCCGGCGAGGACGCCTGGGCCGACGCGCTGGCCGCCGGCGTCTCCGTCACCGGGTGTACGGTCCACGTCGTCACGGACGCGACCGACGAGGACGGGCACATCGTCGAATCGGAGATCGACGCCGGCCCCATCGTCACGCAGGAACCGGTAGCGGTCTACCCGGCGGACACCCGCGACGACCTCAAGGAGCGCGTCCTCTACCGGGGGGAATTCCAGGCCTATCCCCGCGCAGTTCGGTGGTTCGCGGACGGACGCGTCGACGTCGATGCCGGGGCGAAAACGGTCCGCGTCGACGGCGACCGGGGCGGGGAGGGGGCGTTCCCCGAGCGACGGATTACGAGCGCCGACCGCGCGACTGCGTTGCGATACGGCGAGAACCCCCACCAGGACGCCGCGCTGTACGCCGACTATACGGTCGAGGAGGCCACCGTCGTCGAGGCCGACCAGCTAAATCGCGACGCCAGGGCGCTCTCGTACAACAACTACAACGACGCCGACGCCGCACTGGACCTCATAAAGGAGTTCGAGTCGCCCGCTGCGGCGGTCATCAAGCACACGAACCCGGCGGGATGTGCGACCGCCGGGGATCTCGCGAGTGCCTACGACCGCGCGCTCTCGACCGACCCGATGAGCGCCTTCGGCGGTATCGTCGCCCTCAACCGGGAGTGCGACCGCGAGACGGCAACGGAGGTTGTCGACTCGTTCAAGGAAGTCGTTGTCGCACCCGGCTACACGGAGGCGGCGCTGTCGGTTCTGCGGGACCGCGAGAACCTCCGCGTGCTGGACGTGGGGGACCTGGGCGAGCGAACAGAGCGGCTCACCGAGTCCTCGCTCGTCGGCGGACGACTGGTTCAGGAACGGGACCGAAAGCGGGTGACCGAAGACGACCTCGAGGTTGTCACCGGGCGCGATCCGACCAACGCAGAGATCGAGTCGATGCTCTTCGCCTGGCGGGTCATCACGCACGTCAGGTCCAACGCCATCCTCCTCGCACGGGGGACCGAGACGGTGGGCGTCGGGATGGGACAGGTCTCGCGCGTCGACGCCGTGCGCCTCGCGGCGATGAAGGCCGAGGAACACGCCGAGGGCAAGGACGCCGCCGGTTCGGTGATGGCTTCTGACGCCTTCTTCCCGTTCCCCGACGGCGTCGAGCGCGCGGCGGAGGCGGGCGTCGAGGCAGTCATCCAGCCCGGCGGATCGCAAAACGACGAGGCAGTCGTCGGGGCGGCCGACGAACACGACCTCGCGATGGTCTTCACCGGGTCGCGGTGTTTCCGGCACGACTGATACGGATTGCTGTCGTTCATTACTGGATCGACCGCAGTACTGCGCGCGGTCGACCTGGAAAATAGCGACAGCAATCCGTATGATACCGTGGGGTAGCCGAGTCCACAGTCGACAGTGCCAGACCGGCATCAGTCCACGTCCGCGACGGTCAGCAGTTCCCGGTAGCGGTTCCGGATGGTCACGGTGCTCACGTCGGTCGCCTCGGAGACTTCGCGCTGGACGAGGTCCTCGCCGGTCAGTTTGCCGGCGGCATAGAGGGCGCTCGCTGCGATTCCCACCGGGTGCTTGCCGCTGTGGGTGCTGGCTTCGGTGGCGTCCTCGACCAGGTCCCGGGCACGGCGCTCGGTCTCGTCGTTGCACCCGAGTCTAGACGCGAACCGGCCGAGGTACTCTAGCGGGTTCGTCGGCGGGATTTCCATACTGACGGCTACAACGAGGTGAAGATATTCGACTTCACAGGAGATCGAGATTACTCACGGGCTTACAGCCGCCAGCATCAGCGGGTCGCCTGTTTCCACTCCCGCAGACCGACTATCTCCCCGTCGAGGTCCGCTGGCGGACACTCGAGGGCAGCCCAGCGGAACATGCCGGCGACGTCCGCGGGGTCGCGGCCCTTGCCGTCGGTGAGGTCCGTCGCGACGACCCCCGGGTCGACGACGCCGACGGTCTGGTCGACATCGGCGGCGAAGCCGCGTGCGATGGCCTCGGCCGCTGCCTTCGAGGGGGCGTACATCCCCATGCCGGGCGTCGGCTCGCGGGCCACCGACCCCGAGGGAACGAGGACGCGCCCCTCCGGGTGCATGAACGCCAGCGATTCGCGGATCACGGCGAACAGGCCATAGACGTTTGTATCCAGTACGGTCCGGACGTCCTCGTATCGGTCCTCGTCGAGCGGGCGCTCGCCGGGCGCGTGAGGTATCGTCGCGGCGGCGGGAATCACGACATCGAGCGTCTCCGGGACGCACTCTGCGAGCGCGTAGAACACCTCCGTCTCGTCGCGGACGTCGACCTCGTGGGTCACCGGTGTCCCGCCCGCCCCCGAGACAGCCTCGGCGGTGACCGCGAGGGCGTCCGCCGACCGTCCACAGAGGACCGTCTGCCAGCCCGCGGCTGCGAACTCCTCCGCGACCGCCGACCCGATACCGCCGCTCGCGCCCGTAATCAGCACCGTTCTGTCCGTCATGTATCGGGTGAGGGTTCGACCAAACGGCAAAAACGCTGTCGTCTCCAGGTGGCCGGGCCGGACGCTGTGGCCGACCGCGGGCTCACACGAAACTGAAGTCTGTCAGGAGCTTCTCGTAGGTGTCGACGTAGCGGTCCAGAACTGCCCCGTGGTCGTAGGACTGCCAGGTGTCGTCGGTATCGCGCCGGTCGAACTGGCCGGCCTCGACGATGGCGTCTGCGATCCCCCCGGGGTCGGTGACCCCGAAACTGCGCTCGTAGTTCTCGATGAGTTCGTGCGCGCTGGATTCGGCCTGGTACTCGACGAGGCCGACACACCCGCAGGCGAGCGCCCAGAGGAGTTCCGTCGGGAAGTACTCGCGGTAGGCGGTCTGGACGAACACGTGGGCACCGCGGTAGACGCGCAGGCGGCGGTCCCGGTCGCAGGCACCGGCGAACGTCACCCGGTCGTCGATCCGGAGGTCGGCCGCCTGGCGCTCGTAGTCCCCACGGCGGGGTCCGTCGCCGATGACGGTCGCCTGCCAGTCCTTGTCCCGGAGTTCCGCCAGCCCGAGCAGCAGGCTCCCGGCGTTCGCGCTCTCGTCGAGGGGGTGCGCGTAGGCGACGTCCACGCCCTCCCCGACCCCTGCCTGCCCGACCGCGTCGAAATCGATGCCCTCCGCGATGGTGCGGGAGCCCCGGCCCAGCGCGCCGAGTTCGCGGACCCGCGTCCGGACCAGTTCCGATGGCGTGAGGACCATCTGTGGCTCGCGAGCGACGACCCGGGTCGCCGGGGCGTTCGGGTCCAGTCCCTCGTCGCCGAACCACTCCAGTGCGAGCGGCGCACGGGCGAGGGTGCCGCCGGTCGAGGCTGCGATGACCTGTGGTGGGGGTGCCGGTCGCGTGTGGACCACGTCGGGTGCGTACTGGAAGATGGCCACGGGGAGACGGAGACAGAACTCGGCGAGTGCGTCGTCGTCGGCGATGCCGTGGTACTCGACGCCGTCGAGTTCGACCGTGTCGGGGTCGCTGCTCCACCACCGCGCACAGAAGAACCGGACGTCGTGACCGGCCCCGACGAGCTGGCGGGCGAGACGCTCGAAGCGGTGGTTGCCCGCCGTGTTGCGGTGATTGGTCGTCTCCATTGCGACGAGCGCGACGCGCATATCCGGCCGGAGGGCACCCGCTGTCAAAACTGTGGGGGCTTTGCTCGCGTCACCGTTATACTCGCGGCCGCCGAGGATGCTCGGGTGTACGACATCGAACGCTACCTGACGATACGGAGCGCCTACGGTGCCTCGGTCGCCCCCGACGGCACCGTCGCGTTCCTGCTCGACACGACGGGCGTCGCGCAGGTCTGGACGCTCGGCGAACCGGGCGCATGGCCGGAACAGCGGACCTTCTACGACGAACCGGTCTCCTTCGTGGGCGCCTCGCCCGAGCGCACGGAGTTCGTCTTCGGAATGGACGAGGGAGGCAACGAGCGGACCCAGTTACACCGACTCGACGCGGACGGCACCGTCACCGACCTGACGGCGACGCCAGACGCGAAACACCGGTGGGGCGGCTGGAGTCACGGTGGCGGACAGTTCGCCTTCGCGTCGAACCGCCGCGACGAGGCGGTCTTCGACATCTACGTCCAGGCCCGGGATGGGACCGGCACCGATGCCGACCGCGTCTACGAGGGCGACGGCTGGCTCTCGGTCGGGGGCTGGAGCCCCGACGATAGCCGCCTCGTGGTCACGGAGGCCCACTGGAGTTTCGACCAGGACGTCTACGTGCTCGATGTCGAGACCGGCCACCTCGAGCACCTGACGCCACACGAGGGGGACGTCCGCTACCTGAGCGCGGGCTGGGGTCCCCACGGGGAGGCGCTGTACCTTGTCACCGACGCGGGTGCGGACACGCTCTACCTGGCGCGACTCGACGCCGAGACCGGCAAACTCGAGACGGTCCGCGAGGGCGGGGACTGGAACGTCGACGGGGTCGCGCTCGACCCCGATACAGGCCTGCTGGTCTACTCGCGCAACGTCGAGGGCTACACGGAACTGACTGCCGGCCGGCTGACCGGTGCGCTCACCGTCGAGGAGTTCGGCCCGCTCGATCTGCCCGGGGATGTCGCCGGCGGGGTGAGTTTCGGCCCCGGCGGGGAGCGGTTCGCCCTCTCCGCGTCGGGCCGGACAGCGAACACGAACGTCCACGTCGTCGACGTCGAATCGCTCCGCGAAGCCGGGGAGACGGCGACCGCCGAGACGGCGACCCGCTGGACGAACGCCTCGACCGCGGGCATTCCACCCGAGTCGTTCGTCGAACCCGACCTCGTCCGGTACGAGACCTTCGACGGGCGCGAGATTCCGGCGTTCTTCTCGGTCCCCGAGAACGCCGACGTGGGCGAGACCCCGGTCATCGTGGACATCCACGGCGGCCCCGAGAGCCAGCGGCGCCCCTCGTTTTCGGGGTTGACACAGTATCTCCTCTCGCGAGGGTACGCGGTTTTCGAACCCAACGTCCGGGGATCGACCGGCTACGGCAGGACCTACACCCACCTCGACAACGTCGAGAAACGCATGGACGCGGTGAAAGACGTCGGGGCGGCCCTCGACTGGCTCGCGGCCCACCCAGCGGTCGACCCCGACCGGTTCGTCGCGAAGGGTGGCTCCTACGGCGGGTTCGTGGTGCTCGCGGCGCTGACCGAGTTCCCCGAGCGGTGGGCCGCTGGCGTCGACTCGGTGGGCATCGCCAACTTCGTCACCTTCCTCGAGAACACCGGACCGTGGCGCCGCGAGTTGCGCGAGGCCGAGTACGGGTCACTGGCGGAAGACCGCGAGTTTCTCGAGCGGATCAGCCCCATCAACAACATCGAGCACATCGAGGCACCGCTGTTCGTGCTCCACGGTGCCAACGACCCGCGGGTACCGCTCCCGGAGGCCGAACAGGTCGCCGAAGAGGCACGCGACCGGGGCGTTCCCGTGCGGAAACTGGTCTTCGAGGACGAGGGTCACGGCATCTCGAAACTCGAGAACCGCATCGAGGCCTACTCGCAGGTCGTCGACTTTCTCGACGAGTACGTCTGATACGGCAGCAAACCCCGAGAGAGGCCACCGAAACCTCGACAGCTTTATCGCCGGACCCGCGCACCCACACACACATGCCGTCGGCGACGCAGGCGCTGGAGATACTCCTCAACGGGCTGACCATCGGGTTCGTCTACGTGCTCGTCGCCGCGGGGCTGTCGGTCGTCTTCGGCGTGATGGACGTGCTCAACGTCTCCCACGGCGAGTTGCTTGCGCTGGGCGCGTACTTCGCCTTCTCGCTGGTCGTCGGCGTCGGCGAGGGCGGTTTCTGGCTCGCGCTCGTCGTCGTTCCAGCCCTGGTCGGCGTGCTCGGTGCCGGACTCGAACGGGTGGCGATCAGGCGCGTCTACGGGCGCGGCCAGCTCGCACAGATACTCCTGACGTTCGGCCTCTTGCTGGTCATCTACGACCTGAAACAGCTCGTCTGGGGCAAAGAGGCCAAACTCCTCTCGCCGCCGGCGACACTGAACCAGCCCGTCGAACTCCTCGGGTTCTCGTACTCGCTGTACAGTTACTTCACCATCGTCGCCGGAGCGACGCTGGCGCTGGTGACCTGGGTGCTGTTGCGGTACACCCGGTACGGTCTCGTGATCCGGGCCGGCGCCGAGGACCGGGAGATGGTCAGGAATCTCGGCATCGACATCGACCGCTACTACACGGTGGTGTTCGGGTTCGGGGCGGCCCTGGCAGCCTTCGGGGGGGTCGTCCTCGGCGGCTACCAGAACGTCAACCTGGAGATGGGCAACGCTGTCGTCATCCCGGCGTTCGTCATCGTCGTGCTGGGTGGACTCGGGAGTTTCCGCGGGGCTGTCGTCGGCGGGTTGCTCGTCGGTGTCGTCCAGAGTACGGTCAGTACGTTCCTCCCGGCGTTCCAGGGGATGGTTATTTTTCTGCTGATGATCGGCGTGTTGCTCGTCCGGCCCAGCGGATTGTTCGGTACCGACACCGAGGCGGCCGGCGGCAGCACGGACTCCAGCGAGTTCGTCGGCGGCCTCGATGGCGGTGTGCTCGGCGACCGTCTCCGGTCGCGACTGGGGCTCGGACTCGTGGTGGCGCTCGCGCTCGTCCCCGTCTTCGAGGGCGTCATCTACTCG
Source organism: Halobacteriales archaeon SW_9_67_25 (assembly GCA_003022745.1). Classification (GTDB taxonomy): domain Archaea; phylum Halobacteriota; class Halobacteria; order Halobacteriales; family Haloarculaceae; genus SW-9-67-25. The sequence goes on along the minus strand of PXSU01000107.1, from coordinate 7,163 downwards.
GGGTTCGTCGTGTCGCTGCTGATTACCGTGCTCGTCTGGGCCCTGTTTGCGATGAGCCTCGACGTCATCCTGGGGTACGCCGGCCTCATCTCGCTGGGACAGGCGCTGTTCTACGGGCTGGGCGCCTACGCCGTGGTGATGACGCTGCTACACGTCTCGCCGTCGGCGTTCGTCGCACTCGGTGTCGCGCTGGTCGGGTCGGCGCTCGCGGCCTGGCTCGTGGGCCACCTGGCCATCAGGGTCTCGGGCGTGTACTTCGTGATGATCACACCTCGCGTTCACCGGTGACTCGCTGTTCTACTACGTCCTGCTCGGGACGGTCGTCGCCTCGTACCTGTTCGTGCGCCGCGTCATGGAGGCTCCATTCGGGAGCGTCCTCCGAGCAATCCGCGAGAACGAACCCCGCGCACGGTTCGTCGGCTACGATGTCCGCGCGGCCAAACGGCGGGCCTTTCTCCTCAGCGGAACGCTGGCCGGGCTCTCGGGCGCCATGTTCGGCCTCTACAACGGCTTTGCTGCACCCTCGTTGCTCCACTGGATCAACAGCGGGGAGGTCATCGTGATGGCGGTCCTCGGCGGGTCGGGCACGCTCTATGGCCCCATGATCGGGGCTGCAGTGTTCACCGTCTTCGAGGAACGGCTCGCGTCGCTCGTCCCGTGGTGGCGACTGTTGCTCGGCTCGCTGTTCGTTCTCGTCGTTCTGTTCCTCCCGAAGGGCCTCATTTCGCTCCCCTCGCGGCTGACCAACCTGCCCCATTCACGGCGGGCGCCGACAGACGAACAGCGGGAGGTCGACACCGACGACTGACCGGCCCGGAGGGGCTCCAAGGACCAGTATATTTTAGTGCCACACCTCGATACGGGGTGACATGCCAACCGACGAGAGCACGAACGGGGCAGCGTCTCGGGATGGGACGACGCGACGGCGCGCGCTGCAGTACCTGTCAGGCGGTACCCTGGCCGCTTCGCTCGGCGTTGCCGGTTGTGTCCAGGAAGCCGACGACGGCGGTGACGGCGGGGGCGACGATGGCGGAGACGACGGCGACTCCTCGGACGCTGATGGCTCCGGCGACGATGGGACGAGCACTGACGGTGGCTCAACCATCGGGACGGTCACCGTCGGCGTGCTGGTGCCCGAGAGCGGCCCCTCCGCTCCGCTGGGGCAGGCACAGCGCCAGGGCGCAGAGCGGGGCGTCGCGTTCGTCAACGACAGCGACGCGTTCGATTTCGAGATCGAACCGGTCTACGAGGACACGCAGACGGACCCGCCAACCGGCCGCCAGCAGGCCGAGAAGGTCGTCGAGGAGGACGGCGCACAGTTCGTCGTCGGCGCGCTGGAGAGTTCCGTCGGTCTTGCTGTCGCTGACTTCGCCAGCGGGGGGGACCTGGTCTACATGTCGGGTGCTGCTGCCGTCGAAATTACCGGCGAGGACTGCAACGCCAGCACGTTCCGCTACGAATCCAACGCCGCCCAGCACATGGCGGGCCTGACCGGCTTCGCCGCGCGCGAACTCGGAACGAAGTGGTGGCTCCACAGCACCGACGAGGCCTACGGGCAATCCGCGTTCGAACAGATCGAGCGCCGGATCGACGCCCAGGGCCTCGACGTCGAGGTCGTGGGTCGGACGATGCCGGATTTCGGGACCGAAAACTACGGCCCGCAGATCAGCCAGATTTCCAACTCCGAGGCGGAGGTGCTGGCCATCCCGGAGACGGGCGCGGACCTGATCAACTTCATGAAACAGGCCGAGAGCGCGGGGCTCAAGGACGAAGTCGAGATCATCGGCACCGCGCTGTTCGCACAGGTCTCCCGGGCAGCCCTCGGGGCAACGGCCGTCGGGACCTACTCCTCGGTGCTGTACAACCACCAGCTCGAAACCGGCGACAACCGACAGTTCGTCGACGCGTATGCCGGCGAGTACGACGCTCCGCCGGGGAACTTCGCCAGGGTGGGCTACGAACTCGTCAGGTCGGCCGCCCGCGGCATCCAGGCAGCCGGAACGAGCGACCCCGGCGAGGTCGGCTCGGCGCTGGAGGACCTCCAGATGACGACGGTCCTCGGCGAGACGTCCTACCGGGCCTGTGACCACCAGGCCGTCAACCCCGTCTGGACCGGCCGCATCGCGGAGGCCGACGAGGGCACCGCGGTAGAACTCATCGAGAAGGTCGAGGGGCCGGACACGGTCCGCCCTTGCGAGGAGACTGGCTGTTCCCTGTAGGTCATGGCCCGCGACGCTCTCCTGACCGTCGACGCTGGTACGAGCACGATCAAGGCGGTCGCGTTCGATGCCGACGGGGCCGAACTGGCGACGGCCAGGCGCGAGACCGAGACGCGACGTCCCGAACAGGGTCACTCCGAACAGGACATGGCCGCGGTCCGGGACCGGACGTTCGACGCGCTCCAGGAACTCGCGGGGCGTCTGCCCGCCGAAACCGACCCGGTCGGCGTCGGTCTCACCGGCCAGGGCGACGGTCTGTGGGCGGTCACCCCCGGCGGGGACCCGGCCGGGAACGCCATCCTCTGGTCGGACAGCCGTGCCGCTCCGCTGCTCGAGGAGTGGGAAGCGGACGGCACCCTAGACGCCATCGTCGAGCAGTGCGGGTCGGCGCCGTATCCCGGGATGAGCCTGCCACTCCTGGTCTGGCTGGCCCGGAACGAACCCGGGCGCTTCGACCGCATCGGGACAGTGCTCTCCTGCAAGGACTGGCTGGCACACGAACTGACGGGCGCGGCGTCAATCGACCACAGCGAAGCGACCGTCCCCTACCTCGACAGCTCGACCGGGCGCGTCGACCGGGGAATCTTTGAGACAGTCGGCCTGCCCGAGGGACGGGATTTGCTCCCGGCCCTGACAGCACCGACGGAGGTGGTTGGAGAGGTGACCCCGGAGGCGGCCGGCGCGACCGGCCTCGATGAGGGGTTGCCGGTGATCTCGGGCCCCTTCGACGTGCCGGCCGCCGGCATCGGGAGCGGGACCGCGACGCCGGGCGGGTGCTCTGTCACGCTCGGCACGTCGCTGACCCACCAGGTGCTCACCGACGGCCCCCGGGCGGAGGCGGCCGGCATCGGGATGGCTCTCGGCATCGAGGGGCTCTGGACCTACGCCGTCGGGTCCAACGCCGGGACGCCCAGCCTCGAGTGGGCTGCCGACACGGTAGCCGACGTCGCCGACGTGGCGGACCTGGAACCGCTCGCGCGGCGGGCACCCGTCGGGAGTGACGGCGTTCTCTATCATCCCTATCTGAGCACGGCCGGCGAGCGCGGGCCGTTCGTTGACCCCGACGCGCGGGCGCAATTCCTGGGCCTCGGGCCCGACCACGACACCGAACACCTCGTCCGGGCCGTCTACGAGGGTCTCTCGCTGGCGGTGCGGGACTGCGTCGAACACCTGCCCGCCGACACCCAGTCTGTGGCGGCGACTGGCGGCGGCGCGCGCTCCGGGTTGTGGTGTCAGCTCCTCGCCGACTGTCTGGATCGCACCGTCGTCGTCCCCACGGACTCCGAACCCGGCGCGAAGGGTGTCGCCGTCGTTCTTGGTGTCGCACTCGGGGAGTACGACTCCCTCGCCGCGGGCGTCGACCGGACGGTGACGGACACTCACTGCCCGTACAGCGTCCCGGTGACCTGCTTGGCCGTCTCCGGCGGTTACAGGGCGTGTTCTGACAATCCTCAGGTCCGACCATTCACCGCGTGATACGGATTGCTGTCGCTATTTTCCAGGTCGACCGCACGCCGTACTGCGGTCGATCCAGTAATGAACGACAGCAATCCGTATGAAACACTCACAGCGATTGCTGATACTGGTAATCGCCGAACCCGAGAAGTGGGTAGAAGATGAAAGACAACAGTAGCAGTCCGAGGCCGAAGAGGATTCCCTGGCCAAACTTATCAGCCACATCGATGCTGATTTTCGCCTGGGCGAGGATGTTGATTATCGGAATAAACATCAGGATCAGCCACCACCACGGATTCCCGCTTATTTTGATCAGAACGTAGAGGTTGTATATCGGGATGATCGCGGCCCAGCCCGGTTCGCCGGCCTTCTCGAATGTCTTCCAGAAGCCAGCGACGACAACGACTGTTATCACCAGTACAATCAGTAACTCGATATTAGCCCCGCCAGTTTGGAGGGGCAGGAACGAACTCGGTAGTGGAGACATCGGATCAGAAATTGTTCGCCCGGTTGATAATACTTGTGCAAGACAACCAATCCCCGCGAGTACCGAGGTAGGTATTGGAAAGTATCCCACGGGGACAGCTCCGAGGAAAGACGCCAACAGGAGAGCCGCCACCAGATATGTTTGTCACCCGACGGGTGAGGGAACTAGACGCCGTCGGCCAGTCGGTCGGCAAGTGTCGCACGGTCGGACCCGTCCATCCGACGGAGCGGCTCCCGGAGCGGTCCCGGCTCGACCGGGACGTCCAGCACGTCGAGAGCTGTTTTCACGCCGGCCATATAGGGGCCCGACTTGAGCGCGTCCCGTATCTCGAAGACACGGTGCTGGAGGTCGCGCACGGCGTCCCAGTCACCGGCCCGGTAGGCCTCGTAACAGTCGACGACGAGGGTCGGGAAGACGTTCGCGACGGCGCTGACCGCACCCGCGGCGCCGAGGCCAAAGCCGGCCTGGAGCAGGGAATCCGAGCCAACGAGGTACGTCACCCCGGGTACGCGGGCCATCGCCTGTGAGAACCAGGGGACGTCCTTGCTGGAGTCTTTCAGGCCCGCGACGCCGTCGAGAGACGCGATCCGCTCCCACGCGTCGAGGGAGAGGTTGTTGCCGGTCCGGGAGGGGATGTGGTAGACGTACACCGGGCAGTCGACGGCGCCGGTGACAGCCTCGTAGTGTGCGACTGCGGCGTCGTCGTCGACCGGGTAGTAGTACGGCGTCACGGCCACGACGCCGTCCGCGCCGGCGTCCTCAACGCGGCGGGCGTTGGCGACGGCCTGGCGCGTCGACGGCCCGCCGACGCCCGCGATGACCGGTACCTCGCCGCCCACTTCCCCGACCACAGCCTCGACGACGCGGCCGTGCTCGCCGGGCGTCACGAGCGGTTCCTCGCCGTTGGTCCCCAGCGGGAAGACGCCGTGACAGCCACCGTCGACGACGTAGCGGGCGTGGGCCGCACACTCGGCGGGTGCGAGGTCGCCGTCCTCGTCGAAGGCGGTGATGGTCGGCGGGACGACGCCGTGGAGTTCCAGCGGGTCCCCCGCTGCTGGCGTGTCGCTCATGGGCTCCCTTCGCGGGGCCGTCGTGTGTAGCTTTCGGAGCACGAACCGACAGAACCTACTGGGAGGGGAAACCATCCACGAGCAACATGACCGACGAACTGCAGGGTTCACTCGAAGAACTCGCCGACCGGTTCGACTTCGCGGAGTACGAGGTCAGGGCGTACCTCACCGTGCTGGAGCACGGCGACCTGACGGCCTCTGAACTGGCCGAGCAGTCGGACATCCCCCAGCCCCGCGTCTACGACACGGTCCGTGACCTGGCGGAGAACGGGCTGGTCGAACTCCAGGAGTCGCGCCCGATGAAGGTGCTGGCCGTCGACCCCGAGGAGTCATTCGGCGACCTCCAGTCGTCGCTGTCGGCCCTGGTCGAGGGGCTGTCCGAACGATACACCACCCCGGCGCGGGACGCGGAGGGGGCCTCGCTCGTGAAGTCCCGGACGACCATTCTCCGGTATCTGGAGGAGATCATCGCCGAGGCAGAGTACGAACTGTTGCTCTCACTCGACGGCGACCTGCTCGCCGAGTACGGCGACGCTATCGCAGCCCAACGCGACGCTGGCGTCGCGGTCGACCTCCTGCTCTCCCCGGCCGCGGACGTTCCCGTCCCCGACGAGTACGACTACGCCACGGTTGCCGACACGGTGCGGGCCCGGCGGGGCATCACGACACCGGTCGTCGCGGTCGCCGATGGCGAGTACGCCCTCTACGCGACCACGGACGCCCTCGAGAACGGTGCCGACCGCTACGGCGTCATCTTCAACCGGTCGGAACTGGGCTTTCTCGTCACCGGCTTTTTCAACACGGTTCTCTGGACGACCAGCGAGACGCTCGCTGCCGCCGGCACGGAGCGTCCGTTCCCCCGCCGGTACACCACGATCCGGCGGTGTGTCGCCGAACTCCAGGACATCGAGGAGCCGCTCTACGCCTCCATCGAGGGCCGGGATATCGCCACTGGCGACCACCGCACCCTCCATGGAACCGTCGTCAGCGTCGCCTTCGGCACCAGCTGGCCGCCCTGGAGGACATCGAGGCCCACGAAATCGTCGTCGACACCGACCAGCCCCCGGGGGTGTCCGGGGAGTGACGATGGGCGACGATTCCGACTCTCCCTCCCTCGCGACGTTCGGCGAGACGATGCTCCGATACACCCCGACCGGCGACGAGCGACTGGAGACGAGCGAAACCTTCGCCGTCCACACCGGCGGCGCGGAGAGCAACGTCGCAGTCGCGGCCGCCAGGCTCGGCCTCGGGAGTGCGTGGCTGTCGCGCCTGCCCGACACCCCGCTGGGCCGGCGCATCGCCGCGACGCTCCGCCGTCACGGAGTCGACCCGCTCGTCGACTGGACCGATGGAGGCCGCGTCGGAACCTACTACCTCGAACCGGGCGGCAAGAGCCGGACGGCATCGGTCACCTACGACCGGGCGGGCACGCCGGTCCGCGAGGCCACGCCGGCCGACCTCGCGACGGAGCACATCGCCCGTGCGGACGCGTTCCACACGACGGGCATCACCCCCGCGCTCGCGGAGACGCTGGCCGAGACCACGGGGGAGTTGCTCGCGCTGGCGGGCGAGCACGGAACGACACGAGTCTTCGACGTGAACTACCGCGGGAAACTCTGGTCGCCCGCAGCCGCCCGCGACACCCTGTCGTCGCTTCTGGACGACGTGGACGTGCTGATCGTCGCCGACCGCGACGCCGAGACTATCTTCGAGTTCGACGGGGACGCGGCGTCCATCGCCCGCGAGTTCACCTCCGCGTACGACTTAGACCGCGTGGTCGTCACCCAGGGGGAGACGGGTGCGACTGCGCTCTTCGGGGGCGAAACGTTCACCCAGTCGACGTTCGAATCCACCGACCGGTACCCCGTCGGGACCGGGGACGCGTTCGTCGGGGGGTTCCTGGCGTCGTATCTCCGCGAGGAATCGCCCGAG
>PXSU01000106.1:15679-16199 GCA_003022745.1 Halobacteriales archaeon SW_9_67_25 | reverse complement strand
ACGTCCCCGCCAGCGGCCGCACACAGCGCCTGGTGGCCCAGACACACCCCGAGCGTCGGGTAGGTGAGGTCACGGAAGACGGGGATGGAGACGCCGGCCTCCTGGGGGGTACCCGGCCCCGGGGAGACGATGATCCCGTCCGGGTCGACCTCCCGGATATCCGCGACGTCGAGCGCGTCGTTGCGACGGACGTCGACGACTCCCTCCGCGGGTGCGCCGACCGCCTCGCCGACGTACTGCACGAGGTTGTACGCGAAGGAGTCGTAGTTGTCGACGACGAGGATGTGGGTCATCAGTCGGCTACCCCCTGGCGCTCGACCGCGAGGTCGGCCCGCTCGCCCAGCGCGGCGTCCAGCGCACGCACCAGTGCCCGGCCCTTGTCGAGGGTCTCGTCGTACTCGCGGTCGGGCACCGAGTCGTGGACGATGCCCGCACCCACGCGCAGGAAGTACTCCTCCCACCGGCGAACGAGGGTGCGGATGACGATGTTGAGCGTGGCGCGGCCGTCGAAGCCGAAGAC
>PXSU01000106.1:4176-15662 GCA_003022745.1 Halobacteriales archaeon SW_9_67_25 | reverse complement strand
GTGATGGTCCCGCCGGGGAACACGGCGGCGACGGCGTCGGCCAGCGTGGCGTCCTCGCGCAGGCGTCCCTCGACCAGCGAGACGAGGTGCATCACCTCGGAGTAGCGGTCGACGCGCCTGTATTCGGGGACGCGAACGCTGCCGTACTCGCAGACCTTCCCGAGGTCGTTGCGTTCGAGGTCGACCAGCATCGCGTGTTCGGCCCGCTCCTTCTCGTCGGAGAGGAGGTCCCGTTCGTACTCGGCGTCGGCCTCGGGCGTCTCCCCGCGAGGTCTGGTGCCCGCGATGGGTTCGGTGAGCAGGCGGGTCGCCTCCCCGGCGGTTCCCTCTCCGGCCTGCGTGCCGGCCGTGTCGCCGGCGTGACGGTCGCTCACGACGTCGCCGGGCGGTTCGACGTCGAGCAGGAGTTCGGGGGAGGCGCTGACGAGGTCGACACCGGGGAACTCCAGCAGTGCCGAGTAGGGGGCGGGATTGACCTCCCGCAGCGCCGCGAACGCCTCGACGGGGTGGACGACCGCCGGCGCGCGCAGTCGCTGGGAGATGTTGGCCTGGAAGGTATCGCCGTCGCGGATGTACTCCTTTACCGACCGGACCCGCTCCCGGAACTCGGCCCGCGTGCAGTCGCTCTCGAAGGTGGCGGATGGCATCGATGAGGTTCCGGGCGCGCTCCCGGCCGCGGTCGAAGGCCGCCGCCGGGTCCCCGTCGACGCGCGGGCAGGCGGTCACCCGGAGCCGCGTCCAGTCGCCGTCCCGGGGTTCCTCCCAGGCAGCCACGCGGTCGTAGACGCCGACCTGCAGGCGCGGGAGGCCACGGTCGTCGACAGTCGTCTCGGGCAGGTCTTCGAGTTCCCGGGCCACGTCGTAGGAGAGCCACCCGAACGCGCCGCAGGGATACGGAACGTCACAGTCGCCCCGGACGAGCGTCTCGCGGTCGAGCAGGGCCGCCAGTTCCGCAATCGAGGGCGAGGGATCGACGTCCCCGAGCGGGTCGAGCGCGGGACCGACACGGAGACGCGATACGGGGTCGGTCGCGAAGTAGCCCCAGCCGGACTGCCCGCCGGTGGTTTCGAGGTAGACGCCACCGGGACCCGTCCGTGCCCGGCGGTAGGCGCGAAAGGGGTCCGCGACCCGGACGCGGTACTCGACGGGGACGCGCACACCCTCGGGGCTGTCGCGTGCGGCCTCGACGAACGCCTCTCGGGACGTGACGAGCCGCGGATTGGCACCTGACATCGGTTCCGTCCGCGTGTTGTCGATGGCTACACTCGGCGTGACACCACCTAAACAGTTTCGTCACTGGCCGAAGCTGCCACAATTCGTAACAGATCGCGGTCAATTTGCGGCACGTGATTTAAACAGGGCGATAGTTCAGCAGGTACATTCATGATTGTTTCGTACAATGTCGTGAAACGATATGGGAGTTGGTGGCGCACTCCGGCAGGTGGCAGCGTTTCTCGAGGAGTGCGAGCAGGCGGCGCCCGTGGCGGACGTCGACCTCGTCGAGTGCAACGAGCGCGAGACGGGACTCGCCGCGGACGTCGAACTCTCGCTTGGACAGCCTTCACCCGACGGCGACGCCATGTCGCTGTGTGCGACGAGTCTCAACACGGACGGCACCCTCCGCCTGGGGTTCGAGACGGCGGAGGCCGTGCTCCCGGTCGCGGACCACGACGTCGAGGTCGAACCGCAAGGTGCGACCCTGACGACCGGCGGAACGGTCCGGGTCGAACTGTCGGCGTTTGTCCCCGCCGGGGACGCCTCGCCGGACGCGGGGTCGGCCGCTACCGCGGTTTCGCCGGACGTGGAGCCGTCGACATCGGCCGCGACCGCGCGGGACGCCACGCTAGCGGGGACAGAACGGGACCGCGAGGTACCGCCGTTCAAGGATCCCGACCTCCTGGCCGAGGTCTACGAGTCCTGTGAGACGTTCGCCGAGATGGCCGAGATCCTCGAGATGGACGTCACCGCGGAGACGGTCAGGCGGTACATGATCGACTACGACATCCACGAGCCCAACTCCTACGACACGACCGACGAGGCCGACGACGCGAGCACCGCGGGCGAGGAAGAGCAGGTCGTGCTCTCGGACGGGATCGGCCTGCCCGAGGACATCACGGTCGAGGAACTCATCGAGACCGTCAAGGGTTCGAACACGATCTACGAGGTCAAACGCGACGTTGGCGTGGGCAGGCAGGACGCCCTCGAGATGCTGCGGGAACTCAACCTCCTCGACATGGTGGTCGGACGCCTCGCGACCGAGGCCGAACGCGACATCAGCCGCGACGACGTCGTGGAACGCCTCCGCGAGGCCTCGGCGACGCGGACCGGGCGCTGACGTCCTCGGAGACCCGGCCCGCCGGCCGACTCCGACCACCTGCCGGATCCGCTCCGTGGACGGAACCTGTAAGCGAAAATAAACGATAAGTTCTTGATGCCGGACCGTCCTTCTCCGACAACTGCCGCCCATGGCAATCATAACCGAAGTCAGGTTCGCACACGGGGACGGGGCGCTCGCGGGGACGCTGTCGGCGCTGCCGGCCCTTGAGGCGACTGTCGTCAGCGAGACCAGTACCGACCCGGACGGGAACTACCGGTTGCGGTTCGACTACGACGGGGACGGGAGCGTCCGCGAGGCGCTCGCGGCCGACCACACGGTCCGTGAAGCTACGGCGATGCGCGAGTCCGGCCCCCCGCGCCTTTGGGAGGTGGAGTTCGCGCCGGAGACGAAACTGCTGGCGCCGCTGGTGACCACCGAGGGCGGGTTCGTCCTCGACGCGCGCAGCGCCCCCCCGGGGACCGACCTCGACCCGCGGGGCTGGCACGAGCGCTGGCTGCTTCCCGACCGGGAGGCGCTGCACGACATCTGGCAACACGCCCGCGACGAGGGGTTCACGTTCGACGTTCTGGAACTCCACCACCGGGGCCGGGCCGACGCCGAGTACCCCGGTCCCGACGCCCTCACCGACCAGCAACGGGCAGCCCTCGTCGCCGCCTACCGGGAAGGATACTTCACCGAACCCCGCGAGACGTCCCTGGAGGAACTGGCAGACACGCTCGACATTTCGGCTTCTGCCGTCCGCGGCCGCATCAACCGCGGGCTGAAGGCACTCGTCGGTGCCGGCCTCGTGCTGAACCGACCCGAGGCCGATAGCGACTCCGGACCCGAAACCGGAGCCGGGTGAGCGTGATACTGGCAGCTACACGCCCGTGAGTAACTTCGCCCCCCGTGAGGTCGAATATCTTCACGTAGTTAGAGCCCTCAGCATGACCCGCTGGCCCGACGACCCGTCCGATAGCATTAGAGACGCGGAGTGCCTATGCTCCGGCCGCGATGACCGCCGCCCAGTATATAAGTGCGCTGAAAACTTGTGTTTGAGGTGGGGACGATGGTGATCACGACCCGAGTGTACGTCGAGCACCCGGATCTGGCGCTCGCGCACACGATCCGGACCTGCCAGGGAGTTACGGTGGGCGTCGTCTCGGACGCGGGGACGGACCCCCAGCACGACGTCTACACGTTCTGGGTCGAGGCACCGGACTTCGAGACGGTCGAGCAGGCGCTGGCGGCGGACCACACCGTCGCGGCGTTCGCCCCCATCGTGAAGACGGACGACCGCCGGACCTACCAGATAGAGTACAGCGACGACGCCGTGCTGGTCTCCCCGCTGGTCAACGACGTGGGCGGACTCGTCCGGAACACGGAGAGCCGGGCCGAGGGGTGGGAACTCGAACTCGAACTCAAGGACCACGAGTCCCTCTACCGGCTCCACGAACGGGCCCGCAAGCGGGACATCAGGCTCGACGTGCTCGACGTCCTGCAGTCGGAGGGCGGACCCGACCGGTCGGGGTTCGGGCTCACGGAGCCACAGACCGAGGCGCTCGTGGCCGCGTACGTCCACGGGTTCTACGACGATCCCCGGGAGACGTCGCTGGAGGGACTGGCGGAGATTCTCGGCGTCTCCCCCACCGCGGTCAGCGGCCGGCTCCGGCGGGGGTCGGCCCGGCTCGTCGAGGAGATCCTCATCGACGAGGAGTAGACGGGTGGGTTTTTGTCCGTCTCGCGCGCAGGACCGACGATGACCGACGACGCCGACTCCGTTCCAGACCCCGCTGTCGAGGACCCCGTCGTCTCCTGTGACTTCCAGGGCGGCACGCTGTCGGTCCACGAGGACGGGATCACGATCGAGCGCACCTCGAACTCCATGTTCGAGGACAAGTTCATCCCCATCGACGAGGTCTGGGACGTCGACTACTCCGGGGGCATCCTTTCGGGGCACATCCAGATCAAACAGGACGGGATAGAACACGACGATGGCGGACTGTTCTCCCATCCTGTCGACGAGAACACGCTCTACTTCCCGCGCACGAAGCGCCCGGCGGCCAAGCGGGCCCAGGACGCCATCCTCGAACGGATCTAGAGGCCAGTGGGGCGCCAGGGCAGCGGGATCACCGGGCCTCGATGGCCTCGACCAGCAACTCCGTGGTGTCGACTATCTCGAGGTCATCCTCGAAGCCGCCAGTCTTGCGGCCGTCCTCGAACATCGTCACGCACATCGGGCAGGCGACGACGAACTGCTCGACCGACGAGCCGTTCGTGGCGGTGTCCTCGACGGCCTCCCGCAGGCGTTCCTCGCTGGGTTTGGTCTCCTCGCTGACCTCCATCCAGAGGCCGCCGCCGCCCCCACCACAGCAGAACGAATCCGAGCGGTTGCGGGGCATCTCGACGAGGTCGACGCCGGTCGCGCGCACCACCTCGCGGGGCGCCTCGTACTCGCCGTTGTACCGCCCCAGATGGCAGGGGTCGTGGTAGGTGACGGTGCGGTCGATGGAACCCAGGTCGAGGTGGCCGTCCCGAACCAGGTCCTCGACGACCTGGGTGTAGTGGTAGACGTCGACCGCGCCGTCTTCGTTCCAGTAGCCGTCGACGGGCGCCTCCATCATCGGGTCGTCCGCGAACTCCGAGAAGTCGATATCGGAGTACTCGTTGGTGATGGTGTTGTACGAGTGGGGGTCCGTACAGACGATGGACTCGAAGTCACACTCCTGGAAGGCGCCGATGAGCGTCGAGGCCTGCTCGACGTACAGCAGTTCCTCGCCCAGCCGGCGGATGTCGTTGCCATCGTACACTTCCGACTCGTAGAGGATGCCGTAATCGACATCCGCGTGCTCGAAGATGCGAGCCAGGGCGCGGGCGACCTTCTTGTTGCGGTCGTCGTAGCTGGGGTAGTCGCCGACGTACCAGAGGTACTCGACTTCCTCCTCGCGGGCGTCGGGAATCTCGAAGTCGAGGTCGTCGGTCCAGTCGGCCCGTTGCTTGGCGCTGTTGCCGAAGGTGTTGCCCTGCTGCATGACGTTCCCGTAGACGTCCTGGATGTTGCCGTCGACCATCCCCTCCTCGGTGAGCTGGCGGTTCATCTCGGTGAAGTGGGTGAGGTGCTCGATCTCGACCGGGCAGGCGTCCATACAGGCCATACACGCCAGGCAGGACTCCATGGTCTCGGCGTCGATGACGCTCGTCCCGCCGTCTGCGATGATGGGGGTGGTCTCGCCGCTGGCGTCCCGTTCCTGCCGGTAGCTCTTCAGGTCGAGGATGACGTCCCGGGGGTCCAGGGGCCGGCCCGATGCCTTGGCAGGGCAGACCGAGGAACACCGGCCACACTTCGTGCAGGCGTCCTGATCCAACAGTTGCTTCCAGGAGAAGTCATCAACGTCGTCGAGGGATTCCGCCTCCGTGGGGTCCAGGGGCACGCCGGGGAGTCGGCGGCCGGCGTCCTCGTCGCGGGCGACGATGTTCGCGAAGGAGGAGAGCATGTGGAAGGGCTTGGCGTAGGGAATCCAGGCGATGAACCAGAACGCCAGGAGTGCGTGACTCCACCACGCGACGGGGTAGACGGCGGCGGCCGCGTCGGCCGAGAGCCCGCCGATCGCGAACGTCGTCGCCAGGAAGTACCCGACGAAACTGACCTGCTCGTGGCCCGGGAACCCGGTGCCGACGATGCGGATCGCCTCGGTGAGGTACCCGCCCACACCCAGCAAGAACAGCGACCACACGAGGAGGTGGTCTTCCATGTTGGAGTGTTTTCCCCACAATCGCTCGTTGCGGACGACGTAGCGCCGGTACAGCGCGACGCCGAGCCCGGAGATGAACACGAAGCCCATCAGGTCCGCGACGAACGAATAGGAGAGATAGAAGTCACCGACAAAAAACGAGTTGCCGGTGAGGGGCTGATAGAAGTCCATATCGATGGCGAGAATGGTCGTCGCGATGAGCAAAGTCAGAAAGCCCCAGAAGATGCCGGCGTGCATCAGGCCGCCCACGAGGTCGCGGTCGAACTGCTTCTCGTTCGAGAAGGCGATACGGGCCGCCGACCGGACCCGCTCTCCGAGGTCGTCCAGGCGGTCGAACGCGTCGTCGGTTCCCTGCCTGTACCGCGCCACCCTGCCGTAGACGCCGTACAGGAACACGAGTATCGTGACCACGGCCAGATAGTAGAAGACGGCTTTCCCGGTCGACCCGATCTGCCAGAAGGTCGGTCGGGTCACCGCCTCCGACTGCAGCAACACCATACTCGGTCGGAGGGCGCCGGTCGTTTAAAACGTTCGTCCAGCCTCGGGAGGATTACAGGATGTGGACTCACCGACGGTGGGCCTGCAGGGAGCGGAATCTATATGTACCACCCGTCCGACGATATATCTATGTCGACACAACGCCGCCAGTTTGTCGCGGCGCTCTGTGGGGGAGCGGTGACGGGCGTGGCGGGGTGTAGCCAGGTCACCGGCAGCGAGGACCCGGCGCAGGCAGCCGTCGCCGGAGAGACACTGACCCTGACCACGACGACGAGCACCTTGGACACGGGGTTGCTCGATGCGATCCACCCCGACTTCGAGGAGCTGTACGGCGCCTCCGTCGACGCGGTCGCACAGGGAACGGGTGCGGCCCTCGAATCGGCCCGGAACGGCGACTCGGACGTGGTGATGGTCCATGCCCGCGGCCTCGAAGACGAGTTCATGCGCAACGGCTTCGGCGTCAACCGCCGCAACCTGATGTTCAACGACTTCGTCATCGTCGGCCCGGAGAGCGACCCCGCGGGAATCGAGGGGATGGGGTCGGCGACCGACGCACTCACCGCCATCGCCGACGCCGGGACACCGTTCGTTTCCCGCGGTGACAACTCCGGGACCCACACCAAGGAACTGAACCTCTGGAAAGCGGCGGAAGCCGAGCCGGGCGGGGACTGGTACCAGGAGACCGGCACCGGGATGGGCGAGGCGCTGAACGTCGCCACCCAGCAGGGCGCGTACACCCTCTCGGATCGGGGCACCTTCATCTCCCAGCGCTCGGAGGTCGACCTCGTCATCCAGGTGGACGGTCCCATCGAGGACGGCCCGGAGATCCTGGCGAACCCATACGGGATCATGGCGGTCAATCCCGGCGTCCACGACAACGCCAACTACGACCTCGCGATGGCCTACATCGGCTGGATCACCAGTCCCGGCGCCCAGAGTGCCATCGCAGGGTACCGGGTCGACGGGGAACAGCTGTTCTTCCCCGAGGCGGTCTCGGAAGATCCCAACTTTCAACAGTACGTCCCGGAAGGATGGAGTAGCGACGCCGAGGAGTGAGCGTGCCACTCGAATCAGCACCACACCTGCTGGCGGCCCTCGTCGACCTCCCCTTCAGGGAGGGATACGTCTCGAGTATCGTCTACGTCTCGCTGTACGTGAGCGTGATCGCCGTGACACTGAGCACGCTCGTGTCCATCCCGGTCGCCATCGCGATGGGCTTTCGCGACTTCCGGGGCAAGCAGTTCGTGAAATCGGTCATCAACACGGGCATGGGTTTTCCCAGCGTGGTCGTCGGCCTGGCCGTGCTGTTTCTCGTCTCGAACCAGGGACCCCTCGGCCCGCTGGAGCTCGTGTTCACGAAACAGGCGATGATCATCTCGCAGTTCGTGCTGGCGACGCCGCCGATCACCGCGATCAGCCTCGCGGCCATCGCCGGCGTGGACGAGACTGTCCGCGACGCCGCGCGTACCCTCGGGGGGACGCGCCTCGACGTGGCGCTGGTCGTTCTCAAGGAGGCCCGGTACGGCATCGCGACGGCGATACTCGCCGGGTTCGGGCGCGCGATCAGCGAGGTCGGGTCCGTCCTCATCGTCGGCGGCAACATCACGAGCGCGGACGGGGTCTCGAAGACGCGAACGCTGACGACTGCCATCCAGCTCGAGGCCCGGCAGGGACAGTACGAGACGGCGATGATACTCGGTGGAGTGTTGCTCGTGCTCGTGCTGGCGGTCAACGCCATCGTGGTCCGCCTGGGCGACCAGGGGGTGGGCCGCTGATGCTCCGCGCGACCGACGTCTCGCGCTCGTTCGGGGACGAACGGGTGCTACGGGAGCTGTCAATCGGTGTCGAGGCCGGCGAGGTCGTGGCCGTCATCGGCCCGTCCGGTGTCGGAAAGACGACGCTGCTCCGACTGCTCGCGCTCGGCCTCGAACCCGACGAGGGCACCGTTACTGTCGACGGCACGGACGCCTGGGGCCTCGACGACGCCGAACGCCTGTCGGTGCGGCGACGCATCGGGATGGTCTTCCAGGAGGCGAGCCTCTTCGACGCCTCTCTCGTCCGCAACGTCGAATACGGGCTCCGGGTCCGCAGGTCGTGGGCCGACCGGCTCCGGAGCGAACTCCACTCTGTCCTCCGGTCGAACGGCACCCCCGGGGCCGTTCGCGAGGCCCTCGACGTCGTCGGGCTGGCAGACAGGATGGCCCAGCACGCGGGGTCGCTCTCGGGCGGCGAGGCCCAGCGTGTCTCCTTCGCGCGTGCATTGGCCTACGACCCGGACGTGTTACTGCTCGACGAGCCGACCTCGGACCTGGACCCGCGCAACACCGCGGTCATCGAGGGGGCAATCTCGGAGGCCCGCAGTCGGGGCATCGGTGTCGTCGTGGCGACACACGACATGCACCAGGCCGAGCGCGTCGCGGACCGCGTCGGGGTCCTGCTCGGGGACAGCATCGCGGAGATTGCCCCGACGGACGTGATCTTCGAGAACCCGACCGACGAGCGCACCCGGAAATTTATCTCGGGCGAGTTGGTATACTGAGCGAGTGTGTGAGAGCGCACCGCCTCCAACGCTCCGACTGATCTCCGATGACCTTAGAGAAAGCTTTCGACCCGCGCCTCGCGACCGGTGAGACGACCGTTACCGGCCGCGATGTCGAGATGCTCCGTGCGATAGACCGGTTCGGGTCGATGCACAGAGCGGCGGCAAAACTGGGGCGGTCGTATCCGCACCTGCAGCGGCGCGTGGTAGAACTCGAGGACGAGATCGGCCAGCTCACCCGACGGGAGCGCGGTGGCACGGACGGGGGCGGAACCCGCCTCACCGCCGAGGCGCGCGACCTCATCCGGCAGTTCGAGCGGTTGCGGGTCGAACTCGCGGGCGTGACGACCGTCCCCGAATCCATCATTAGGGGAACTGTCCGGGAGCAGTACGGCGAACTGGCGACCGTCCGAACTGCTGCCGGGGAGATAACCGCCCGCGTCCCGGCAGCGACAGAAGAGGTGGAAATCGCCGTGCGAGCGGACGCAGTCGTGCTGATGGAGCCCCACTCGCCGCCGCACAGTCACACGAGCCTCCGGAACCAGCTTTCTGGCGTCGTCAGTGACCTCGCAGTCGGCGACGCGACGGCCACCGTCACCGTCGAGATCGCCGACGGCGTCGGGCTCACGTCGGTCGTCACGGCCGAGAGCGTCGACCGGCTCGACCTCGCTGCCGGAACTGACGTGATTGCCGCGTTCAAGACGACGGCCGCGAGAGGGACGCCGCTCGACGCGTAGCGACTGGCCACGAAAACCGCAAGAGGAAGAGCGGTGTCCAGGACCGGTCGGGCGTCATACGGACTGCTGTAGTTCGTTACGGGATCGACCGCGGTACAGCGTGCGGTCGACCCGGAAAACAGCTACAGCAATCCGTATCAGTCGTCGGAGGCCGCGGCTTCGCCACCGCTTGTCTCGATGTCCACTTCGATCTCGGCCGCTGCGGCCTTGTACTCCGGGATTTTCGAGCGCTCGTCGAGGACGTCGTTGGTGAGGCGGTTCGCGGAGGCGGCCGCGAAGTGGGGCGTCGTCCAGATGGCCCCCTCCTTGATGTCCCCGGTGACGTTGGCCGTGACGGTGATCTCGCCCCGGCGGGACCTGACCGTCACCTCGTCGCCGTCCTCGATGCCGTACTCCTCGGCGTCGTTGGGGTGGACGTCGACGAAGTTCTCGGGGTGCTGGCGGTTGAGCGTCGGCGAGCGGCGGCTCATCGTCCCCGTGTTGTAGTGCTCTTCGAGGCGGGCGGTCGTCAGGATGAGCGGGTACTCCTCGTTGGGGGTCTCCTTGGGCGGCTGGTGGCGCACGCCCTCGATCTGGCCGAGGCCGCTCTCGGTCTCGAACTCGTCCTCGTAGAGGTACTCGTCGCCCTCGTCGCCGGGTTCGTAACACGGCCAGTGGAGCCCCTCCTCGCCGAGCAGGTCGTAGGTCATGCCGTGCATGATGGGACAGACCTCCCGGAGTTCCTCGAAGACCTCCTCGGGGCCGTCGAAGTCGAACCCCTCGCCGAACAGGCGGGTGCCGACCTCACAGAGGATGTTCAGGTCGTGTCTGGTGTTCTCGTGGACCTTCTCGACGGGGCGCATCAGCTGGACCCGGCGGTCGGTGTTGGTGACGGTGCCGCCGCGCTCGGCCCAGCTGGTCGCGGGCAAAACGACATCGGCCAGTTCCGCGGTCTCGGTCATGAAGATGTCCTGCACGCAGAGGAACTCCAGGTCCTCCCTGAACCGGCGCTCGGCCGCGTTGCCGTCGGGTTCGCTCATGATGGGGTTCTCGCCCATGACGTACAGCCCGTGGACGGAGTCGCCGATAGCATGCGATATCTCGACGTTCGTCAGCCCGGGTTCGTCGGGAATCTCGAAGCCCCAGACCTCCTCGACGGACTCGCGGGCCTCGTCGTCGTCGACGAGCTGGTAGCCCGGGAGGACGTTTGGCATCGCGCCGACGTCACAGGTTCCCTGGACGTTGTTCTGGCCCCGAAGGGGGTTCACGCCGGTGCCCGGCCGGCCGACGTTGCCCGTGACGAGCGAGAGGTTGATCTCGTTTTGGACGTTGTCGACGCCACAGGTGTGCTGGGACATGCCCATCCCGGTGAAGATGGCGGCGTTGTTGGCCATCGCGTACTTTTCGGCGGCCAGTTCGATGTCCTCCAGCGGGACGCCACACTCCTCGGCGGCCGCCTCCTTATCGAAGTCTGCCAGGGTTTCCTTGAGGTGTTCGAAGCCCTCCGTCCGTTCGGCGATGAACTCCTCGTCGATCCAGCCCTCCTCGGGGTTCTCCTCGTGTTTCTCGAGGATGGTCTTGATGACTGCATTGAGGAGCGGGATGTCGGTCCCCGGCTCCACCTGGAGGTGCATGTGGCGGTCGGTCTCGTCGATCTCGAAGGA
>PXSU01000106.1:0-4145 GCA_003022745.1 Halobacteriales archaeon SW_9_67_25 | reverse complement strand
AGGACGGCCTGCCGGAAGTACTGGCTGTTGGCGATGGGGTGTTGCTCGCCGGGGTTGGCACCCTGGATCCAGAAGAGGTCCGCCGCCTCCTCGAGGTCGGCCATGCTGTTGGTCATCGCGCCCATCCCGAGGCTGGTCCGGAGCGCCCACACGGTGGAGGCGTGGCACATCCGCGTGCAGTTGTCGACCTGGTTGGTCCCGTACCGGCGGGCGAGCTTCTGGATGAGGTAGTTCTCCTCGTTGAACGTCTTCGAGGAACCGAAAAAGCCCATCCCGTCGGGGCCGTGGTCCTCGCGGATGCGCTCGAGTTCCTCGACGATGTACCCGAGGGCCTCCTCCCAGGTGGCCTCGCGGAACTCGCCGTCCTCCTTGATGAGCGGGTCGGTCAGGCGGTCCTCGTGGTCGACGACTTCCGTCGCCGCCCCACCCTTGATGCAGATTCGCCCCTCGTTGACCGGGGCATCGCCCCACGGCCGGAACTGCATGTCTCCTGGCTCCTCGCCGGGTTGTACCTGGATTCCGCACCCGACACCGCAGTACGGACAGATTGTTTTGACCGGGTCCTGGTTTTCGCTTGACATAGTTTGGTGTACGCCGCGGGTGGTTTCCCGGGCTGCTCCCGTGGAAGTGGCCCCTCCACAGTGATGAATCTTACTCACTGACAGTAGAACCCGGGACGGCGCCCGTTCTGCCCGCCACGACGGAAACGTTCACGTCCGCCGACCCGCTCCGTGGGCGTATGGAGCTCACCCAGTCACTCGTCGAATCGACGGCCGCGGAGTACGAGCGGCGGGAACCGCTGTACGCCGTCGAGCAGGAACAGGTCGATATCTTCCCCGCGACCATCCGGGACGGCGACTACGGCTGGCGGGATGTCGAGTGGGTCGTCCAGTGGTACTACAGGCGCTACCTCGGGGCCTATCCCGACGCGGAACGGCGGGACGGCGAGGCAGCGTTCCGGGACAACAGCTTCGAGGGTGTCCTCGACAGGCTGGCGGCGACCGTCGAAGCCGACGACACCGCCGAGCGACTCCGCCACCTGACTGCCCTCGATGGCGTCGACGTCCCCGTCGGGTCCGCGTTCCTCCTATTCCTGTTCCCGGACCGATACGTTGTGGTTGGCGACCGCGAGTGGGGTGTGTTGCGCGAAGCCGGCGAACTGTCCGAACCGTACCCCGATTCCCCCTCGATAGAGGCGTATGTTGCTTACGACGGCGTCTGCCAGGGGCTGCTCGAACAGTTCGACGTCGACGCCTGGACGCTCTACCGGGCGCTGTGGCGTCTCGGCACCGCGTGACCGCTCACCCATCGTTGACGGGCGCCTCCGCCAGGGGGGTGTCGGCGTCGACGGCCTCTGCCAGGCCGAGCCGGTCGACCGTCTCGCGCGTCGGCCGGCCGTTTGCCCCCCACCCTCGCCTGCGGTAGTAGGCCTCGAGCATGGCCTCGAAGGTCGCTACATCTACGGTCTCGCCCTCGTTGGGGCCCGAAGAGAGCGGTTCCCGGAGCGTCGGCGGCAGCGCGTCGTCGGCACGGTCGAGCCCCTCCCGGACGTTGAACAGGCGCGTCAGCGTCCAGACGCGCTCGCCGACGGTCGCGGGGTCGCCCTCGACGTCCAGCCCGATCGGGGCTCCACTCCCCATCGAAGACCTCCCGCTCGACCGGACGGGCCCGGCGGTGACAGGCGCCCCGGTCGCTGGTCGCGTAGGCCAGCGCCATGCTGTGGGCGCCCCGTGGGTCGTAGGCCGGCAGTTCCATCCGCTTGATCGTCGGGACCAGCTCCGCCCCGCCGAACCGTTCGGCCGCCCTGTCGACGCCGCCCGCGAGCGCGTCCCCGAGGGGCGTCTCCCGGGCCGCAATCCCGGCCAGTAGCTCCCGGGCGTCGCCGGGGTCGCCAAACGAGAACGACTCCTCGACCAGCCCGCGCTCGCTGGCCTTGATGGCCCACGCGACCGCGCTGCCCGCGCTGATGAGGTCCACCCCGAGGCGGTTGCAGGTCTCGCCCAGCGTGGCGACGGCGTCGAAATCGTCGATCCCGAGGCCGGCACCCAGCGTCATGGCGGTCGCCCCGCGGGGCACGCTCTCGCCGTCCGCGGTCTCGACGCGGAACCCCCGGGGGTCGTCCTCGTCGTCATACTCCCGCCCCGAGGCCCGCTCCTCGACGGCCCCGATGCCGACCGCGTCGGCACCCTCGAACTGGCCGCCCTCCCAGCCGCGCGTCGGGAGGACTCCCGCCTCGTTGGCGAAATCGACCGTCTCGACGGTGCCGCTGGCGCGCAACCACTTGCCCGTGTCGTCCTCGCGGTACCGCCTGGCGTACTCCTCGCGTAGCTCCTCCAGCTCCGCGGGGGGCTCGCCGCGGGCGACGACGGCCTTCAGTTGCTTTGCGCCCATGACGGCACCCGCGCCGCCCCTGCCGGCGTGGTGGTCGCCCGCGTCCGACGCGATGGTCGCGTAGGCGACGCCGTTCTCCCCGGCCGGCCCGATACACGCGACCGACGCGTCGGGGAACGCCACCGCGGTCGTCGCGACGTCCTCGCCCCACGTCGCCGCGGGTTCGACGGTCGCCTCGCCGTCCTCGACGACGACCTGGACCGGGTCGGCGGCGGCCCCGGTCACGAGCAACCCCAGGTGAGAGCCCAGCGCCCCGACGAGCGCGTCCGGGAACTCCCCGCCGGCATAGGAGTCGAGGAACCCCCCCGTCAGCGGCGACTTCGTGACGGCCGCGTAGCGGGACTCGCCGGGGGTCAGCCCCGAGACCGGGCCGAGCATGAAACACAGCACGTTCGCTGGCCCGAGTGGATCGACGCCGGCGTCCAGTTCCTCGTAGAGGTAGCGGGCACCCAGCCCCTTCCCGCCGACGTACCGTTCCAGCCAGCGGTCCGGAATCGGGACGCTCTCGGTCGACCCGGCGGAGAGATCCACGCGGAGGAGGCGGTCGGCTGTCGGGACAACCATTTCGGCCGGCTACGCCGCGAACCCGCAAAAGGATTTCACCTCGTGCCGGGGCGGTCCGGTGGCTGTCGCGGATATCCCGGAACCGTGTCTCCCGACGCCGACCCATCAAGACTCTTGAGCGTCCGCCCGGAAGGGGGAAATATGGGTGCAGGCGTCATCGTCGCCGGGGGACGCTCGACGCGCTTTGGCGACCGCGACAAGGCGGTGGCCGACCTCGCGGGGACGCCGATGATCCGCCGGGTCGCCGACCGGATCGGGACTGTCGTCGACGAACTCGTCGTCAACTGTCGGGCCGACCAGGTCGAGGCCATCGAGGCGGCGCTGTCGGGCGACCTCGAACCGACGTTCGCGCCCGACGACCGTCCAGACGAGGGACCGATAGCGGGCATCGCGACCGGGCTGGCGGCCGTCGAGGCCGAGTACGCCCTGGTCGTCGCCTGCGATATGCCGTTCGTCGACCCGGCGTTTGTCGCGTACCTCTTCGAGCGCGCGGCCGGCCACGACGCCGCGGTGCCCCGCCCGGACGAGTGGCTCCAGACCACGCAGGCGGTCTACCGGACCGGGCCGATGGTTGCGGCCTGCGAGGACGCCCTCGACCGCGGCGAGGGACGGATCGTCGAACCGCTGTTCGAACTGGACTACGTGGTCCTCGACCGCGAGGAAATCGAGGCACGGACCACGCTTTCGACCTTCGAGAACCTGAACACGCGCGAGGAGTTCGAGGCTGCCGCCGAGCGACTCGCCGGGGAGTAGCCTACTCGACGACGGCGACCAGCGGGTCGTCGGCCCGCATCTCCGCCAGGACGACTCGCGGGACGTCGGCCAGGTCGTGGATGGCGTGTGCGACCTCGCGGGCCCGCTCTTCCAGGGTCGCGTCGTCGACCATGTTGAGAAGCGGGACGACCGTCGCCCCCTCTGGCACGCCCTTCCGTCCCCCCCGTTCGCTCGTCAGGACGGTCGCGATGTCCCGGGGACGGATCTCGTCGCCGGGGTCCAGCCCCGTGAGTTCGCTCACCCGGTCGACGCGGTGGACCCGGTCCCCGTCGAGTGGCTGTCCCATCACGTGTGCGCTCGCGATGGGAATAACAGTCCCCGCACGCGAGGGGAGGCGCGGTTCTCGGTCGTCGGGTGCCTTGAAGCGTCGCATCCGCGCGCCGTCGGCTTTCACCAGGACCGGCGTCGAGAAGTCC
>PXSU01000105.1 GCA_003022745.1 Halobacteriales archaeon SW_9_67_25 | reverse complement strand
GGTGCGTGTCGGCGTCCTCGGTCGCAGTGACGTCGTACTCGACGGTGCGGGTCTCGCCGGGTTCCCACGCCCCGGCAAAACGCGAGGCCGACTGACTGCCCGAGAACGTCAGCGCTGGTGTCGTCGATGCGAGTTCGACCGAGGCGTCCCGCACCGCGATGGGGCCCTCGTTGCGCATGGTGACCTCGATGGTGCCGGTGCCGTCGACCGCGACCGTACTGTCGACGGACTCGACCGCGAAGGTCTGCTCTTCGCGGGGCGTGACGGCGATGGTTCGGGTCTGTGAGGTCCGGGCACGCCCGTCACTGTCCTCGTACTCGGCGGTCGCGTCGAACGCGTAGGGCTGTGGGCCGGCGGTGCGGTCGGCCGACACGCGGTACTCGACGGTCCGGCGCTCGCCGGGCTCCCACTCGCCGAGGCTGTGCGAGGCTGTCGACGTCCCGCCGAAGGAGAGTTCCGCGTTGCGCGACTCCAGACGGAGCGCCGCTTCGCTCGCGGCCTCGGTCCCGGAGTTCTCGACGGTGACGGCGACCGTGCCGGTCGAACCGACCCGCGCTTGCGGGGTGACGTCGACCACTTCGAGTTGGGCGTCGTCCTCGATTTCGAGGGTCACCTCGAAGTCCCTGTCCCGGGAGAGCGTGATCTCCTCGCCAGCGTCGGAGCCTTCCTTGATGATGTTCGTGTACCGGTACTCCGCCTCGACCGGGATCGTGTAGGTTCCGGGGTCGGCGTCCTCCTCAACCGTCATCGCGTACGCGAGTGTCCGCTCACCTTCGGGGAACTTTCCCACCACGCGGGTGTCGGAATCGAAGGTCACCGGTGCCTCGCCGTCGTCGACGGTGACTGTGAGCCCACGGGCGGTCGTCACGCGGTCGTTGAGTTGCGGGTTCGCGTTCGAGCCGTCGCGGAGGTCTCCGCTGTTGGTGACGGTCAGTTCTAGCTCGGTGTCCTCGCCGGGTACGGCCGAGTCGTCCTCGAGGGCGATATCGAGGTCGGGAGATCCGACGATGTCGGCCGCGACCAGACCGGGGGCAATGCTCAGGGCGACCAGCAGGAGTAGCAGGTGCGTGCGTCTCATGGATGGGGTGGCTGTCCGGGGCGGGCTCCCGGCGGTTCTCGATAGACACCCATTCTGCCCCTCGATACCTATATCTGTTGTTTCTCCCCTACTAACAGCGGGTAGGGCCCGTCTAGGGGGGCAAAGAATAGACACGGACCGGAACTGCGGCGTCACAGTCAGAGTACTCCAACGGGCGATCCGGACCGATTCGACGCCTATTAGACGGTCGGCCGTGGAGTCGGAGCTACATTGGTCTCACGACGAACCTACCTCCGGATGGTGACGGCCGGCGCCGCCCTCGGTAGCGCGGGGACGGCCTCGGCTCACGTACCAGGGACAGCACCGGCACAGACCGGCGCGTCGCCGGTCCAGCGGGCGACGCTGGTCGGCGACGACAGCGACGATGGCGACCGTTTCGGCTGGTCGATGGCGACGGACGGCGACACGCTACTGGTCGGCGCGGTCACCGACGACGACCCGAACGGCGAACAGGCCGGGTCGGTCTACGTCTTCGAGCGCGACGGTGGGGACTGGTCCCAGACCGCCAAACTCGCCCCCGACGACGGCGACGACGGTGACTTCTTCGGGAGCGCGGTCGCACTGGCCGGTGAGACGGCGCTCGTCGGCGCGCGACGGGACGAGGACCCCGCGAGTGCCGGGTCGGCGTACGTCTTCGAGCGCACGGACGACGGCTGGGAACAGGCGGCCAAACTCGTTCCCGGCACGATTACCGTTCAGGCACGGCTGGGCTGGTCGGTCGCACTGGCCGGTGAGACGGCACTGGTCGGTGCTCCGCAGGACTCGACCGACGTCGGCGGCGCGGCCGCGGGCACAGTCCCCGTCTTCGAGCGCACCGAGGAGGGCTGGGAGCAACAGGCGACCCTCACTCCCGAAAGCGCCAGCGAGGGGGACCTCTTCGGGACGGCGCTGTCAGCAGCCGGCGACACTGTCGTCGTCGGCGCGGCCGGAACGGCCGAGCCCAACGGCGACCAGGCCGGCGCCGCCTACGTCTTCGAGCGCGACAGGGAAGGCAGGGGCGGTGACGGCGACGGCAGTGACGGCGACGGCGTCTGGTCACAGACCGCCAAACTCGTCCCCGACGACGGCGACGACGGCGACCTCTTCGGGACCGCGGTGGCTCTCGACAGCGACACCGCGCTCGTCCCGGCAGTCGGTGACGAGGACCCGAACGGCACCGACGCGGGATCGGCGTACGTCTTCGAGCGCGACGGTGAGGACTGGACACAGACCGCCAAACTGATCGCCGACGACGGGACAGAGGGTGACTCGTTCGGCTGGTCGGTCGCACTCGAGGACGGAACGGCACTGGTCGGTGCACGCCGCACCGACGAGCCAAACGGCGAGGATGGCGGTGCCGCGTATCTCTTCGGGACCGACGGCGACGGGTGGGCCCAGCGAGCGAAGATCGCCCCCGACGGCGCCACCGCAGGGGCACGCGCCGGGTCGTCGGTAGCACTCGCCGGACCGACGGCGCTCCTCGGGGCGACCAACGACGCGGCGACGTCTGTAAGCCGGGAAGAGGAGGTCGGTTCGGTGTCGGTGTTCGACCTGACCGGGGAGACGACACCCATAGCGACCC
Source organism: Halobacteriales archaeon SW_9_67_25 (assembly GCA_003022745.1). Lineage (GTDB taxonomy): Archaea > Halobacteriota > Halobacteria > Halobacteriales > Haloarculaceae > SW-9-67-25. The sequence goes on along the minus strand of PXSU01000105.1, from coordinate 354 downwards.
CCACGCCGACGCCGACCGCGACCCCCACGCCGACTCCCCGGAATGTCTCGACGCCGACCCCGACTCCAGGCGAGGACGGACCGGGACTGGGAGTCCTGACCGCACTCTCGGGACTGGCGGGCTGGCTGTGGTGGCGCCACGCGCGCTGAAACGAGTGCTCTCCGGAACTGCTGGATGCGACCGACGCTACCCGAACTCGACCAGCGCGTAGATCTGCGAGTCGTCACCGACGTAGATGGTCTTATCGACGACGGCGGGCGTCGACCGGACGTTGCCCGTCGTCGCCTCGACGGCCACCTCGGTCCCTTCCTCGGCGTCGATGGCGTAGACGGTGCTGTCATCGGCGGTATTGGC
>PXSU01000104.1 GCA_003022745.1 Halobacteriales archaeon SW_9_67_25 | reverse complement strand
GTCGCCACCTACACGCGGGCGTTCGCGGAGGCGTTCAACGCCTTCTACAGGGAGTGTCGCGTTCTGGAGGCTCCGGACGAAACCCGTGCCGCGCGGCTAGCGGTGGTCCTCGCTTCGCGGAACACGGCCGCGAACGCGCTGGGCGTGCTGGGCATCGGGGCCCTGGAGTCGATGTAGGTCCCCGAGGCTACGAGCTTCGGGACCGGCCGGTCACTCCTGCAGCCCGGCCTCGCCGAGAGCGTCGTTCAGGTCGGCCCGGACGTGCTCACCCAGCGCCCGGTCACGCGCGGTCGTGACCACGCGGTTCTCCTGGACGCTGGAGCCGTCGCGCACGAGCAGGCGGACGTTCCCGTTGTCGCCGGCACGCGTGGCCTTCACGCGCAGTCCCGAGCGCGAACCAGACCCCCCGGCGTCGATGGGGCCCGGGATTATCTTCTTGACGTGTGGGTGTTCCGCGACGGTTTCGAGGGCCTGCCAGCCCTGCCGGCCGCCAATGAGCGTCGAGTGAGACCCACCCAGCTTCTCGGCTGCCGTGGCCTCGACGACCTCCAGCGGTGAGTCGCCGCGCCCCTCGAGGACACGCTCGACAGGGTTCTCGGCCCCGACACGGTAGAAATCGTGGTGGAGCTGTGCCCGGACCGCCCGGAGGACCTGTCGGTCACCGGTGGCGTGCACCTCCTCGGGGCGCTTGCGCCGGACCTCGTCTGCGATCTGTCCGGCGTAATTGCGCAGCTGTGTGACTGTCCGCTCGCTGTCGTCCGGTTCGGGGGTAGTCGTCACGACCCGCTGGCCCCTGACTGTCTCGTCGTCCAGTGTCGTCACGGTCGCACGCTCGGCTCCCAGTTCCAGCACCACCGTGTCGGCATTCGGCGTCCGACAGACCAGGCAGTAATCGCCCGGCCTGTCGAGAGGCGAGGCACACCGCCGACACTCCATACAGTGTGTAGCCGGGAATCGCGGATAAACGACGCGTTTCACAGACTCCCGGGGTCGGGCTTCAGGTACTCGCGCAACAGGACCGTCGCGTACGAGCCACGGGGCAACGCAAAGGAGACGGTCAGCGGTTCCCGGGAGACGGCCAGTTCGGTCCTGACGAGCACGGCCCGCCGGGTGCCCTACCTGGCGCTCGATGTCGCCCGGTTCGCCGTCACCCAGGTCCGTTCCGGTCCCGACGAGCGGGGCAGTGACGAACGCCCGTCCCCGCTCGCAGTGACGACGGACCGCCGGGAGGCGCCCCTCGGTCACCCGTTGCGTGCGGTCGGTGTCGGGGACCACGAGCCCGTCCGGCGCGTCGTCGTCGACGAAACAGACCACGTCGCCGGCCACGGGTTCGGCGAAGGGCAGCCCCCGCGCGAGCCGTTCCGAGAGGATTCGATTGAACACGTACGACTGGGCGGCGTTGACGAACAGCTGCTGGAGGTTGGTCGGGACCGCCTCGAGTGCGTGACGGTAGTCCGGGCCCCGATCCCCGGCCGCAGAGAGGCGGTGCAACATCGCCCGCTCGTATCCGAGGTGTGCCGGATAGCGCTCCAGGGCGGCCTCCCAGTCGGGGCTCGCGGATTCGAACTGTTCGTCTGCGACGGCGCGGGCTCCGCGCGTGCGCTCGGGTTCGCGCTCGCCCGGGGAGCCGACGTAGGCGCGCACCGCCCCGCGCCAGTCCCCGCGCACGACCGCCAGCCCGACCTCGTGTGTCACGGGCCGGAGACTCCCGAACCGCTGCTGGCCGAAGTAGTTCGGGACGGCGACGGTCACCGGCCCCGCCGGTCCGTCGGCTGCCGATACAGTGCTGTCGTTCGCGTTCCCACTTTCCCTGCGGCGGGCGAACGCCCGGAGGTCTGCCGTCACCGCTCCGACAGCCTCCGGCCGGTCGGGGTCCCGGACCGTCACCTCGAAGTCGTTGCCCGCGAGGTCGCCAAAGAGGATCGGTCTGCCCGTCCGTCCGACCACCTCGACGTCCGCGTCGGGCAGTTCCGGGATGTCGGCCGGGTCGATTCCGTCGACGGAGAACAGCTGCGTCGTGACCGCGCGCTTGTCCTTCGTGCCCGCCCAGGAGACGCGTTCGCGCGAGATACCGAGGCTGTCCGAGAGCGCGCTCGCAAAATCGTTGGTATCCCAGTCCCGCAGGGTTGCCCGAACCAGCAGGTGCGGGTATCCACCGGGGTCGGCCTCCACCGACTCCGCAGCGAACCACTCGCGCTCTCGGACGCGGAAGTCCCCGGGATCCGCGCGCAGGCGGCCGCCCACATCCGGACCGTCGCTCACGTAGTAACCGATGCCGACCGCGCGTTCGACTGGGTGGGACTCGCGCATCCGGACGGCGTTCGCTGCCCGCGAAATAAAGCCTCCCGGTGTGGTGGCGCGCTACAGCACTGCCGTGGCGTCGTCGTACTCCTCGATGTCGACGCCGTCGCCGGTGACCGTCGCCAGGACGAGTCCGTTGCCGGAACCGGTATCGCGCTCGCTCGCGGCCCGGACCGCGCGGGCTGTAAGCGTCTCCGCCTCTTCGAGCGAGCTGTCGGGGTCGTACTCGCCTTCGAGGGTGCCGTGGGCGAGTTGCATACCGCTGCCGGTGACGGTGTAGTCGTCCGCCATGACGCCGCCAGCGGGGTCGATGCTGTAGACGTGCGAGCCCGCCTCGTCCACGCCGCCCAGAATGGGATTGATTGCGAAGAAGGGGCCGCCGCGGGCGAAGTTACCCGAGAGCGTCGCCAGCGCGTCGATAGAAAGGGGGTCGCCCCGGCGCTTCTCTGTCAGACTCGCCTCCGCGCGCAGCGACCGGACGAACGACTGTGCGCCGCCGACGGACCCGACAAGTGTCAGCACCGCCGTCGGGTGGACCTGCTCGACTTTCACGACGTTCTTGTTCGAGACGAACCGGCCGGCGAGACTGGCCCGCCGGTCCGTGCCGACGACGACGCCGTCCCGGGTCGCGAGACCGACCGTCGTGGTCCCGGTCTCGGCCACTGACTCGTCCTGTGCTGTCCGACTGCCCCCCTCCTGGAAGGGCACCAGTTCCGGCTCGTAGGGATCGCGGGTCGCCCGCCCCCCAGTGAGGTCAGTCACGTCTCGTCACCGCCGATGTCGGTCTCTTCGAGGTGGGTCGCGACCTCCTCGGGCGGGAGGGGGCAAAACTGTTCGGACTCGGCGTCGACGGTGGCGACCTCGACGCTCTCGGCGTCGAGACCGTCCTCGACCTGCCCCAGCGCGTCCAGGGCGAGGGTGACCCCGCCCCCGAGGTCGGTCTCCGGGCGATACTCCGCCTCGAGATAGGACCTGATCTCGTCGCTGCCGCCACCGACCGCGACGGCCTGCCACTCGTAGGGCGTCCCGGAGGGGTCGGTCTCGAAGAGGCGCGGTTGGCCGTCCTCGATGCCCCCGACGAGCAACGCAACACCGAAGGGACGGGCACCACCGGTCTGGGTGTACTGCTGGACGTGGTCGGTGATCTCCTTGGTGAGTGTCTCGACGCCGACCGGCTTGTCATACCGCAACTGTTCGACCTGTGCCTGCTGGCGAGCGACGTCGATGAGTTTCCGCGCGTCGGCGACGTGGCCCGCACTCGCGACGCCCACGTGGTCGTCCACCGCGTGGATTTTCTCGATGCTCTCGCGCTCGATCAGCGGCGAGCGCGTCTGCCTGTTCGCTGCCAGCACCACTCCCTCGGCCGTCCGGACGCCGACGCTTGCGCTCCCCCGCTCGACGGCCTCCCGGGCGTACTCTACCTGGTAGAGCCGCCCGTCCGGCGAGAAGATGGTGATACCGCGGTCGTAAGCCTGCTGTTGGTTGTCCTGCATTGGGTCTGTGTCGTCGTGCTCGGTTGCCGCCTAACTCACCTGATGTAAGGGATTATAATATAAAAATGTTTTGAGTGCGCTGACAGCGGCCACACCCGGTCAGTACAGCGGGAGTTCGCCGGTGACGGCGTCGACGTGGTCCTCCTCTGCGGGACCGACCGCGAGTGCGGTGACGGTGCCAGGGTCGAGCTGCGTGTGCTGCTCTGTCGGCCAACTCGAACAATCGGGACTCGCCGTCGACGCGGAGGACAACCTTCTTCTGGCCGTCGCCTTTCCAGGCCGAGCGCGTCCGCTCGTCCGTGTCTTCGTGAGCCATCAGCGAGGCATGTGCGACCTGGGCGGCCAGTTTCCCCTCGCCCATCCCGAGGTCTGCGCGGGCAACGATCGCCTGTTTCATGTTCCCCAGTGGGTAACCCCGACAGATAGCTGTGGCCATCGCCGGCAGACAACAAGACCTCTCGTCCGCACGTAACCGGGGATTTTAGGGTAGCTGGGCGGCTCATACCGGTATGATCCTCTCGGATGCGGACATCCTCCGGCGCCTGGAGGAGGGTGATCTGGCCATCGAACCGCTCGAGGACCCGAAGTTGCAGATCCAGCCCGCCAGCGTCGACCTCCGGCTGGGCCGGACATTCCTGGAGTTCCAGCACGCGAACATCGCCTGCATCCACCCCGAAAGCGAACAGGAAACCGAAGAGTACGTCGAAGAGACCACCGTGCCCGGGGACGGCGAGTACGTGCTACACCCGGGTGATTTCGTCCTCGGGATGACCCGCGAGCGCGTCGAGATACCGGCAGACCTCATCGCCCACGTCGAAGGACGGTCCTCGCTGGGGAGACTCGCCGTCGTGGTTCACGCGACAGCCGGGCTGTGCGATCCCGGCTATCGCGGCCAGATCACGCTTGAACTCTCGAATCTCGGTCGAGCGCCCGTTGCACTCACCCCGGGAATGCGAATCTCGCAGTTGACCTTTACCGAACTGACATCGCCCGCAGAACGGCCCTACGGAGCGGACCGAGGGTCGAAGTATCAGGACCAGTCGGGTCCACAGGCCTCGAAAATAGAGGGTGATAAGGAGTTCGGAGGTGACCAGTAGCGTCATGAAGTTCGTCGAGGAAATCGTCGTCGAGGAGTTCCTGCCGACGTTCCGCTCGCTGCTGGCCGAGGCGCTCCGCGAGCGGGGACTCACCCAGAACGAGGTGGCAGGACTGCTGGGTATCAGTCAGAGCGCTGTCTCGAAGTACGTCCACGGGGAGGTCGAGCGCAACGACCGGCTCGTGGAGAGCGACCGATTGCGGGAGCTAATCGAGCGACTGGCCGACGGCCTGGCCGACGGGAGCGTCTCGCCAGCAGAGGCGCTCATCGAGACGGAGGTGCTCGTGCGGGAACTCGAGCGGGGTGGCGTCATCTCGGAGCTGCACGCCGAGGCAGTGCCGGAGCTGGCCGACTACGAGACCGACTTCGCGGTCCACGACCCGGACAGCGGCCTGCGCGCGGCGGGCCGGGTACGCGCCTCCGTCCGCCGGGGGTTGCGCATCGTCGAGAACACCCCCGGGTTCGCCGGCCTGATACCGGCCGTGGGATCGAACCTCGTCGAGGCGCTGGCAGACGCCGAAACCATCGAGGATGTCGCGGCCGTACCCGGGCGTATCCTCGCGGTGCGGGGACGGCCGACGGTGCCCGGCGAACCCGAGTTCGGGGTCAGCCAGCACGTCGCGACGGTCCTCCTGACGGCACGGGAGGCCGGCAGCGACGCCCGTGCGGCGGTGAACGTCCGGTACGACCCCGACACCGTTGGGGCCCTGGAAGCCGAGGGGCTGACCGCGGTCGCATTCGACGCCGAGACGGATCTGGAGGCGGCGCTTTCGGCCGCCCTCGCGGAGGTTCCCGGCGCGGAGGTGCTCTACCAGACCGGCGCGATGGGCGTCGAACCAATCGTCTACGTGCTCGGGCCGGATGCGCCGACAGTCGCCGGGCACGTCCGCGCCGTCTCCGATGGATAGCCGTGCCTTCTACGGCCGGTGGGCCGGCGTCTACGACAGCCTCGCGGCCGCCCCCGGCGTTCGCTCCTGGCGCGAGCGGGCCACAGCAGCGCTCGAGCTAGCCCCGAACGACACCGTCGTCGAAATGGGCTGTGGGACCGGGGCGAACGTTCCCCACCTCCGCGAGCGCGTTGCCGACGGGGGACGCGTCCTCGGTGTCGACGTCACGCGGGGAATGCTCCGCCGGGCCCGCACTCACGCCGACCGCACGGGCCAGAGCATCCACTACGTCCAGGGGGACGCTTCCTGCCCGCCGATTTCGACAGCGGATGCGGTACTGGCGACGTTCGTGGTCGGCATCTTCACCGACCCGGCAACGGTCGTCCGGCGATGGTGTGACCTCGTGGGGACCGGCGGGCGGATGGCGCTTTTGAACTTCCAGCGGAGCGACCGCCCGCTTGTGGCGCCGCTGAACATCGCATTCGAGGCGTTCGTCAGGCTCTCGGCACCAGGCGGGCGGCTGTCACGCTCCTCGCAGGCCCCAGACTTCGAGCGACGCGTCGAGGCGGCTCGGGATGCCCTCCGCGAGCGGACCGCGGACATCCGCTTCGAGACGTTCGCCGGCGGATACGTGGGGTTGCTCTCGGGGCGGGTGGCCTGAAAACGGCGACGGCACTCGGTGT
>PXSU01000103.1 GCA_003022745.1 Halobacteriales archaeon SW_9_67_25 | reverse complement strand
CTCGATCTCAACAGCTTCACCATCTTCATCGATCTTTCGTGTTTTGATGTGGAAATAAAACTCGTCGGTGGCTTGGTCGTACTGGAGTGTACTCGTCCGAAACTCGTGGTCTTCGGACAGGACGTACTCTTCGTATGGTGTTGGACTGTTTGCTGGCAGTTCAAAGTCGCACTCGATGCGACTATTCACCGTGGAAAGAGAAATTTTGTTCCGGTAGAAGGTCGCACTGCGCTTGTCGTAGACTATACTCCAGGAGGTAAACTCTGGCTTGTTCGTTCGTTTGCCCTTCTTCCAGCGGTCTACGCCGCTGTCGACGGCGTGGACGGCACGCCGGATAGCTTCTTGGACGAGATTTGCTGTAAGGTCTGTTTCCTCGCGGAGACGGTCGTAGAGTGCGTCTCTGGCTGTCACATTCGAGGTGATACAGTCTTCGTAGTCGGTGTTGTCCCAGCAGTAGTCACTGGCCTCGTTCGCGCAGTAGAGAAATTGGTCGGCGGTTTCATGGAGGCAATCGTGATACTCGTCGGGAACAACGAGCTTGACTGGCGCAGTGCGTCTGACCTCTATATTTCAGGTGTTAGTTTGACGGTACTTAATAGTTTGAGAGTCGGTCGGCTACTGTCTTGTGATTTGTGGTGCGGGGTGTCGGCTTCTGCTCACGGCTTTGCCGTTCGCACGGCCAGAGGCGCTTCGCGCCTCGCTGTCCTCCCCGGCCTCAACACTGCTGATCGCGACCACTTCGTTTTCGGTGCCGACCGCTCGAAAGGAGAACGTCCTGCCTACGAGAAGGTAGCCGCCGTCATACGGATTGCTGTGGCTATTTTCCAGGTCGACCGCACGCCGTATTGCGGTCGATCCAGTAATGAACTACAGCAATCCGTATCAGATCCGGAGATGACTCGGCGGCTCGACGAGTTCGAGTTGCTGGAGAAGCCCGAGCCTGTCCTCCTCGATCCAGATCTCGGCGATCTGTCCGTCCTCGACACGGTACATCGCCAGCCCGGTCCACTCGACGGTGTGGCCGGTGGGCTCGACGTTCTGGTACTCGCCCGTGTGTGTCCCCTTTGCCGTGTACTGCACTGCGACGGTGTCGCCTTCGGCGACGACGCTGCCAGCCTCGCCCGAGTAGTCCGGGAACGCCTGGAAGTGGGCGTCGAGGCGCTCGATGATTTCCTCGGGGCCGTGGAGTTCGTCGTGGATGCCGTGTTCGACGACGTCGTCGGCGAGAAGTTCCGACTGCGCGTCTCTGTCTCGCTCGTTGAACGCGTTCAGGTAGCGTCTGATGAGATCCTTGTGTTCTTGTGACATTGTAGGAACTGACGCGCCAGTTCGCAACTTGACGCGACATCTCCGCTTGGCCGGGATTGCCTATAATAGTTACTACGCACAAAAGTATGAAAATATGATGTGTTGTGTTCGTCGGCGGGCACCCGGTTCCCGGAACCGACCGGGAGCGGTGCGGGCATGAACGTTTTACGCGTGGTTGCCGGACGGACGGGCATGGACATCGACCTCGGACTCGACGGGAACGTGGCGCTGGTGACGGGCAGCGCAACCGGGCTGGGCCACGCCTGCGCGGAAGCGTTCTCCCGGCAGGGCGCGAGGGTCGCGCTGGCGGCCCCGAACCTGGACGACCTGGCCTACGCCAGCGACCGCCTGCACGCGCTGGGCGAGGGCGAAATCTTCGGGCTCGAAGTAGACGTCCGCGACCCCGAGCACGTGGCGGCACTGGTCGAGCGGACCGTCGAGCAGTACGGCGGTATCGACCACCTCGTCACCGGGCCCCGACCCCTGGAGGCTGTGGGTGCTCTGGACGTGTCCGACGAGGACTGGTTCCGGGGGTTCGACCGGCTGTTCATGAGCGCTGTCTGGGCGATGCGCGAGACCCGCGACGAACTCGGGGCCTCCGAGTACGGCTCGGTCGTCAACGTCACGAACCCCACCATCCCGGCGCTGGCCGAGGAGCTCTCCGTCGCGACTGCCTTCGGCCGGGCCGTCCAGGGCATCACCGAGACGCAGGCGCGCACGCTCGCACCGGCGGTCCGCGTCAACGCCGTGGTGCCCGGCCCACACGAAACCGAGGACCTGGAGGGTATGCTGGTCGAGGAAGTCCGGGCGGGCCGCTTCGAGGACCCGGCGGAAGCGTGGGCCGCCACGCTCCAGGGGAACCCCTACGACGAACCCGGGGACCCCCTCGATTTGGGCAAACTGGTGACGTTCCTCGTGAGCGAGCACGCGAGTTTCATAAACGGCGCCACCGTCCCGGTCGACGGTGGGGGCGGGCTGTAAGCGCCTCCCCCGGCGGGGCATGTGGGGCGTCTCAGAGTCGTGTCACGGCGTCCAGCGAGATTCGGATGGCGCGGTCGACGTTGTTCTTGGCTTTCGCGGGCAGTTCCTCCTCGTCGGTCTCGCCCTTCTGGGTCCCCTCGACGAGGTTGCCATCGACAGTGCAGATGGCGCCAGCGGCGATCCCCTTCCGGCGCGCGAGCGTGAACAGTGCGGCGGCCTCCATCTCGACGGCCAGCAGGCCCTCCTCTTCCCAGGCGGCGACGTACTCGTCGGTCTCGGCGTAGAAGGCGTCGTCCGTCGCGACCGGGCCGACGTGGACTCGGCTCGCGGCGCCGCCGCTCGCCCCGTTCGCGGCCTGCTCGGCCGCGCGCTCCTCATTATCACGCGCGGCGTCGACGAGCGCCGACAGCACCTCGTAGTCGGGCACCGCGGGCACGGTCGCGGACTCGTAGCGTTTGGTGGTGCCCTCGTCCTTGGCGGCGCCGGTGGCGACGACCATGTCGCCGATCTCGATACCCCGCTGGAGCGCGCCCGTCGTGCCGACCCTGATCAGCGTCTCGACGCCGACCGCGTGTAGCTCCTCGGCCGCGATGGCCGCCGACGGCGCACCGATGCCGGTCGAACAGACTGTCAGGTCGCGGCCCTCGTAGGTGGCGTTGACGACCTTGTACTCCCGGTTCGTTGCGACGGTCGTGGCGTCCTCGCAGTGGCCGGCGATGCGGTCGACGCGGCCCGGGTCGCCGGGTACGAGCGCGACGTCGGCCAGGTCACCGGACTCGACGAGCAGGTGTGGTTGCTTGGCCATGCCCGGGGTTCGAAGGGCGCGTACAAAACTCGGCCGGGTTCTCGCCGGGCGGAATGCAGTTCGGACCGACCTCAGGTGCTCTCTCGGCTGTCTTCGGGTACCTGTGTGAGACCGACGAACCGCTCGAAGAGGGCGAGGAGTGCCCGGTGAGACGCAAGGAGGACGACGACACTGACGACGATGATGGTGACCTGGCGTGGTGTCGGGAGGGCCCCCACGGAAGACGGTTTCGCAACCTCATCCCCCACCAGCGAGGAAGAGCAGGAAGTTGTTCGTGCCGGGGCCGAGGCCGACGGCCGCGACGACGGCGAGCAGGAGGTTCGCCTGAACCGGTTCCTCGCGGACGAAGTCCACGAAGAACGCGAGGACGGCAGTGGCGACGAGTATCTTCACGACGACGAACAGCCACCCGGACCCTATGTACTGGGCGGTCGGCAAGGCTCCGGCCAGGTCCATGATGCGTGCGGGCAGGGCCGACCGCTCGCCGGTGCCGAGGACGTCGACGCCGATGGTCGTCGTGACACCGTCGAAGACGTGTGCGAACAGCACCAGCAGGCCAGCGTACCCAGTCTCGGCGAGGACGGCCGGTCGCCGGCGGTCGAGAACGACGTAGAGGACACCCGTCAAGACGACCGAGAGCACCAGACCGACGAGCGGGAAGACCGGTCTGAGCGTGGCGCTGGCAGTCTGTCCCTGCCTGACCACCAGAACGACCAGGACCACCATCACGACGAGTCCCACCCCCCCGAGGTACTGCGGGACGGCGTCCCGGGACGCGGGAGCCGTCCCGTTCGTGTCCGTGCCTGCCGAGGCTGTGCCCCAGACGGCACCCATGAGGACGAACGTCGTCACGTAGACGGCGGGTGCGGAGAAGAAGGGTTCAAAGACTGGAGAATAGACGCCCCCTGACTGCCGGCCGACCTGGTAGAGGACGTGGAACGCCGCGCCGGCCACCATCCACGGGGCGAACGCAAGCACGACCCGGTCGGTCACCCGTGGTCGGAGTCTGGCCAGCACGGCACCCACGGCCACCGCACCCACCACCAACACCGCCGTGTACAGCGGCGACGGGACGACGAACCCCTCGAACGGTACGACCATGCGGAGACGTCGACCACCCGCGGTCAAACCTCTTGTGGCTGGCGGTCCCGTGGTCCGGGACGCGGTCGCTCTCGGCCACACCTCCAGTGCCCCTGCACATATTTGGTCTCCGCTGCACATAGGGGATGCATGGACGACGTCCCGTCGCGCATCGAACACACCGTGCTCGGCCCGACGACCACCTTCGACGACGTGACTGCCGTCCTCGACGCCGCGCTCCGCGAGGGGATGCATGCCTGCATCCCGCCGTGCTACGTCGAGGAGGCCGACGAGTACGCGAACGTCAATCTCGTGACGGTCGTGGGCTTCCCGCACGGCCAGCACACGACCGAGGCGAAGTGTGCCGAGGCCACGGACGCCTGGGACGCCGGCGCAGACGAGATCGACGTGGTGGCGAACGTCGGACGACTCCGGGAAGGCGAGGACGTGACGTTCCGGGAAGACATCGCCGAGGTGGTCGCGGCGGTCCCGGTCCCGGTGAAGGTCATCGTGGAGGCGCCGCTGCTCGAAGAGGGGGAACTCCGGCGGGCCTGCGGGGCCGTCGTCGATGCCGGCGCCGCGTTCGTCAAGACCGCCACCGGCTTTTCCGAGGGCGGCGCGACGGTCGGGGACGTCGCAGTCATGAGCGAGTACCTGCCCGTGAAAGCCAGCGGTGGCGTCGGCTCCTGGGACCGGGCGCGGGCGATGTTCGAGGCTGGCGCCGGGCGGATCGGTGCCTCCAGTGGCGACGTCATCGTCCGCGAGTACCGCGAGGCTACCGACGCGCCGGAGTAATTGTATACGTCGAGTCCGAGGTGGGGGTATGACCGAGCCAGCGACCACCATCGTCGTGTTCAGGGACACGACACACGGACTGCCGGCACGCGAGTACGCCGCGGAGTTACGCGAGCGACTGCACGACTGCGAGGTCCGGCTTGCCCGGACACCTCACGAAGAACGCGAGTACGTCGCCGACGCCGCTGTCGCCACCGGCGAAGACGTCGACCGGGAAGTGCTCGCCGGGGCGATGGACCTGGAGCTGTTTGCCTGCTCGTGGGCCGGGACGGAACACCTCCCGCTCGATGCGCTCGAAGAGCAGGGCGTCGCCGTGACAAACGCGGCCGGCATCCACGCGCCGAACATCGCCGAGACCGTCATCGGGTTCGTCCTGACCTTCGCCCGGCGCCTCCACGAGGGACTGCGTCGCACCCGAAACCGCGAGTGGCGTCACTTCCAGGGCTACGAACTCCGGGGCAGCACCGTCACGGTGGTCGGCATGGGCTCGATCGGCACCGCGACGCTCCGGCGCCTGGAGGGCTTTGGCGTCGAGACCGTCGGCGTCCGGCACACCCCGTCGAAGGGCGGCCCCGCGGACAAGGTGGTCGGCTACGAGGAGCGGGCGGTCCACGAGGCGCTGGCCCGGAGTGAGTACGTCGTTCTGGCGTGCCCGCTGACCGAGACCACCCGTGGCCTCATCGACGAGGCGGCGTTCGCGACGCTGCCCCCCGAGGCCGTCCTCGTGAACGTCGGCCGGGGCAAGGTCGTCGACACGGAGGCACTGACGGCTGCGCTGGAACGACAGTCCATCCGCGGGGCGGCACTCGACGTCGTCGATCCCGAACCCCTGCCGGGCGACCACCCGCTGTGGCGCTTCGAGAACGTTCTCCTCACGCCCCACAATGCCGGCCACTCCCCACAGCACTGGCCGCGGCTGGCGGACCTGCTCGCCGAGAACGTCGGTCGCCTCCGCGGGGACGGGTCGGCGGAGCTGAAAAACGAGGTGCTGGCACCGTGAGGACGGCGACCGGCGCAGGCCAGGCGACGGAAATCGTAACCGTGCGTGCGCGCGGGATACTCGACAACCGGCTCGAACCCACGCTCCGGGTGACCGTCGAGACGACGGCGGGACGCGGGACGGCGGACGTACCCGTGGGGCGCTCCCGGGGCGACCGCGAGGCGGTCGAGGCGCGGGACGGCGGCGACCGCTACCGGGGCCGGGGTGTCAGGACAGCCGTCGCGGCAATCGAAGAGCGGGTCGCGCCCGACCTCCGGGGCCGGTCGGGGCCGACTCCTTCGCCGAGGCCATCCGCATGGGTGCCGAGGTCTACTACGAACTCGGGGACATCGTCGAGCGGGAGTACGGTGTGGCCTCGCGCAACGTCGGCGACGAGGGCGGGTACAACCCCGTCGGGATGGACGACCCGCGCGAGGCCTTCGAGTGCCTGTGGGCGGCCGTCGAGGAACTGGGCTACGGGGACTCGTTCGCCCTCGCGGCCGACGTCGCCGCGACGCACTTCTACGACCCCGTGACCGACCGCTACGACCTGTCCGGCGAGGAGATAGAGCGGGCCGACCTGCTGGCCCTCTACGAGGAACTCGTCGCGAGCTATCCGGTCGTCTCGCTGGAGGACCCCCTCCAGGAGGCGGACGTCGCCGGGTTCGCGGAGCTGACCGACCGTCTCGACGTCCAGGTGGTCGGCGACCGCGTCACGGAGGGGGTGATCGCGGAGAAACGCGGCCAGGCCCGCGAGGTCGACGGCCTGCGCGTGCTCGGGGCCGGCCACCCCCTCCCCGACGGGGACGAACGTCATGGACCTGCGGGTGCTGCTGGTGGACTAGCGCCGGCGGGCGGGGGTCGAACCGAGCCCGCAGCCGAGACGGACCCGTTCTCGTCGGTGCGTTCGACGACGTACTGCATGTCGACCTGGCTGGCGAGCAGGCTGTCGACGGGCGCGTGGTCGTCGCGCAACAGCGGCGCGTCGTCGACACGGACCGACCCCCGGTAGTTGCCGATTTCGTCCGAGAGGTCGATACCGATATCGCGCTCGCGGGTGCGCCCGCGGAACTCGGCTTGCGAGAGGGTCCGCGGGTTCTTCGAAGCGACGAGTTCGATGTTCTGGAGGACGCCGGACTCGCTGGTCGGGAAGCTGTAGACGTTCGGGAACGCGCGGTCCATCGTGTGGTACTGGGAGCGGTAGAACTGGGACTGCGGGCCCTCGCGGGCCGAGATGACGTTCGCGACGACGACCCCATCGGCGTCGAGGCGGCTGCTGACGAGGTCCATGAACTCGACGGTCGTCACGTGGTATGGCACCCGGTCGGCCCGGTAGGCGTCGAGGACGACCACGTCGTAGGTGTGGTCCGTCTTCTGGAGGTACTCGCGGCCGTCCATGATGTGGACGTTCAGCCGGTCGGACTCGCGGACGCCGAAGTAGGTCTCGGCAGCGTCGACCACCGCAGGGTCGATTTCGACGACGTCGACGGTGACGTCGTACTCCGAGAGGAACCGCTTCGGGCCCGAGAAGCCACCGCCCCCGACGAAGAGGACGCGGTCGACCGCCTCGGGGTCGTCGACGGCCAGCATCGAGAGGTGGAAGTACCGCGTGTACTCGAAGACGTACCGGTCGGGCCGGTCGAGGTACATCGCGCTGTGGGGGACGCCGTCGCCGACCAGCGCGACGCTCACGAGGACGGCCGCCCCCGTCTGTCTCGACTGCCGGGGAGCGAGGACGAGTGCCGTGACGACGAGCAGGAGGCCGTAGGCCAGTTCGATGCGGAGGACGCCGAGGGCTGGCACGAGCAGGAAGGTGGTGGCGAAAGCACCGAGGATGGAGCCTGCGGTCCCCAGTGCGTAGACCCGACCGGATGCGTCGCCGGTGCTCTCGGCGTCGACCAGTTCGGCCCCGTAGGGGCTGACGAACCCGAGCAGGGCTGTCGGCGGGCCGAAGAGCACCGCCACCGGGAGGATCGGGGCGAACCGGGCTGGAAGGCCGAGCCCCTGGACGTATCCCAGGAACGGCTCTGCGAACACGAGCAGGACCGCGACGTACAGCGCCGCGCCGACGAACACGGCCCCGAGAGCGCTCCGGGAGGCGTGCTCGGCCGCCCGGCGGCCGGCGACCCAGTAGCCAAGCGCCAGCGCCGCGAGGAAGACGCCGATGATACTGCCCCAGGTGAAGACGCTGGACCCGAACGCCGGCGCGAGCTGGCGGCCGGCGACGATCTCCAGGCCCATGCTGGCGCCCCCCGAGACGAACACCGCGGCCTCGACGCGGGTCGGGACGACCTGTGCGACTGGGGGCTGGCGGTCGGACGGCACGTACCCGCCCTTGCTGCCGGCGAGCAATAACGGTGGTGTCCGAAACACCGAGTTTTTGCCCGCCCGGACCTACCCGGAAGTATGGCCCGCTACCACATCGAGACGTACGGGTGTACCTCGAACCGCGGCGAGAGCCGCGCCATCGAGCGGGCCCTCCGGGCGGGGGGACACCGCCCCGCGTCCGCGCCGGAGGCGGCCGACGTGGCCATCCTCAACACCTGCACCGTCGTCGAGACGACCGAACACCGGATGCTCCGGCGGGCGCGGGAACTCGACGAGGAGACCCCCGCCGACCTCGTTGTCACGGGCTGTATGGCCCTCGCGCAGGGCGAGACCTTCCGCGACGCCGGCGTCGACGCCGAGATTCTCCACTGGGACGACGTTCCCGCTCACGTCCTGAACGGCGAGTGTCCGACCTCGACGCCCGATACCGAACCCGTACTGGACGGCGTGGTCGGCATCCTCCCCATCGCCCGCGGTTGCATGAGCGACTGCTCGTATTGCATCACCAAGCACGCGACGGGCCGCATCGACTCGCCACCCGTCGAAGAGAACGTCGAGAAGGCCCGCGCACTCGTCCACGCGGGCGCGAAGGAGATCCGCGTGACGGGCCAGGACACCGGCGTCTACGGCTGGGACCGCAACCACGGCGAGAGCCTGTTGCCCGAACTCCTGGAGCGGATCTGTGCCATCGACGGGGACTTTCGGGTGCGGGTCGGGATGGCCAACCCACGGGGTGTCCACGGCGTCCGCGAGGAACTGGCGCGGGTCTTCGCCGGGAACGAGAAGCTGTACAATTTCCTGCACGCCCCGGTCCAGTCGGGCAGCGATGACGTGCTCGCGGAGATGCGCCGCCAGCACCGCGTCGAAGAGTTCCGCGAGGTCGTCGAGACGTTCGACGCCCACCTCGGGTACTGGACGCTCGCGACGGACTTCGTGGTCGGGTTCCCGGCCGAAACGGAACGGGACTTCGAGCAGTCACTGGCCCTACTCCGGGAGACCCGTCCCGAGAAGATCAACGTCACCCGCTTCTCGAAGCGACCCGGCACCGACGCCGCCGACATGAACGGGCTGGGGGGGACCCTCAAGAAGGAGCGCTCCTCGGAGATGACCGACGTCAAGATGGACGTCGTCGGCGCCGCCCACGAGTCGATGGTCGGCCGGGAGAGCGAGGTGCTAGTCGTCGAGGACGGCACCGAGGACTCGATGGTCGGCTACGACCGCGCCTACCGGCAGGTGGCGATTCCGGGCGCCGAGCGCGCGGGTGTCGAACTCGGTGACGTCGTCGACGCCGAGATCACAGGCCACAACACCGTCTACGCGCTGGGCGAACTGGTCGCGTAACGACCGGACGCCTCATCCGTCGCCCTCGCGCCCTCCGCCCACGAGGCGGTCGACCTCCTCGTCGGTCTTCCACTCGCCGGCCTCCTTTGGGTCGACGTGGACGAAGGCGTCGTCGACCTCCGGGAGGTCCTGGATGGCCTCCATCACTTCGGTCTCGATGTCGTGGGCCTCCCGGATCGTGCGGTCGCCCTCGACCTCGATGTGGAGGCTGACGTCGATCTCGGGGCCGACGTAGTGGGCGATGACGTCGTGGGCGCCCTCCACGTCGGGGTGGGCCAGCGCCCGGCGGACGATCTCGGCACGGAGGTCCTCGGGCGGCGCCTCGCCGACGAGGTAGCGAACGTTGTCCCGCACCACCCCGACGCCGGTATAGAGGATCCCCACCGCGACGACGCCGGCGGCGAGGGGATCGAGTACCGGATAGCCGACCTGTGCACCGAGAACGCCCACCAGCGCCGCCCCGGCGGTCAGGGTGTCGTTGCGGTTGTCGACCGCGGTCGCGACCAGCGCCGGGGAGTTGCGCTCGGTACCGATCTGCAGGCAGTACCGGTAGAGGAGGAACTTGACTGCGGCCGCGCCAGCAAGGACCCCTGCAGCGGCCGGTCCGCGGGCCACGGTGACCGACCCCGACAGTAGCGACCCCGCCGACTGCCAGAGAACGACCCCGCCGGCCGCGAAGATGCCGACGGCGACGAACAGCGAGACGAACGGCTCGATGCGTTCGTGGCCGTGCGGGTGCTCGAAGTCCGGGGGCCGGGTCGTCAGGTAGAGTCCGCCGACGATGACCAGGCTGTAGACGGCATCCGCGAGGCTGTTGGCAGCCTCCGAGCCCACGGCCAGGCTCCCGGTTTCGAGGTAGATGATCCCCTTGGCGGCGAACAGCGCGGCGTTGACTCCCAGCACGAGCAGGCCGACCCGCCGGAGCGCGCTGGTCCGCGACATCGACTGCCGGTTCGGGGTCCCCGACAAAGGGTTTTCGCACGCGGCGTGGCGCGGGCAGTTCCGGGGTGGGGCGGGTCATACTGTCGGCTACAACTACGTGAAGATATCCGACCCCACGGGGGGTCGATATTACTCACGCGCTTATAACCGACAGTATCAGCCGTCGCCCGTCACGACGACCGCCCGCCCGTGATGACCTTGGTGTCGCCGACGACGGGCATGAAGTTGGTGTCGCCCGCCCACCGCGGGACGACGTGGGCATGCAGGTGGTCGTCGATGGAGCCACCGGCCCCCGACCCGAGGTTGTACCCGACGTTGTAGCCGTCGGGGGAGAGTGCCGTGTCCATCGCCTCGACGGTCCGCTGGAGGAGTCGCTCCTTCGCGAGCAGCGTCTCCGCGTCGAGGTCGCGGTACTCGCCCGTGTGCTCGTGGGGGATGACCATCGCGTGACCGGGGTTGTAGGGGTAGTTGTTGAGCAGGACGTACGCCAGGTCGCCCCGCGCGAGGAGGTTGTTCTCCCTGTCGGCCTCGCGTTCGGGCAGGGTACAGAAGACACAGCCCTCGATGTCCTCGTTGCGCTCCGGCCGCTCGACCCACTCGATCCGCCACGGGGCGAACACCCGGTCCATGGCCGACCGTCCGACGCCCGGCAGTATAACCCCTGTCCCTCCCCCCGCACTGCCTGTCCGCCGACAGATTCTAATATATATAGTTTTCGGCCGTTCAGCGAAAACTGTTCGCACTTGACGGGAATCGAAACCGTTGAACGGCGTTCCGGACTGTCTCTCAGCCGTCTGCGGCCGGTTTCGGTCCCCGGCAGGACCGACGGGCCTGAACGGAATGGACGGTCGCTCTTTTTTATGCAGTGTGCTCCCCTCGTAGCGAGTACGATGGCAACGACGACCAACGACATCGACGACCTGACCGAAGAGTGCGACGAGTGTGACCGGCAGACCCTCCATACCATCTCGGTGAAGATCCTCACGGAGAGCAGACAGGCAGAGAACGCACAGTACTCCCGCGAGCCCTACCGGATCAGCGAGTGCCAGGTCTGCGGGGACATCGAGCAGACGCGGATGAACAACGCCTGACGTCGCTGGCGAGACAGACGACTACTGCGTGGTCACTTCACAGCCGTCCTCGGTGACGATGACAGTGTGTTCTTTCTGACTGACCAGACAGCCGTCGTCCTCTTTAAGCACCGGGTAGCCGTGGACGATGTCCTGGCGTTTCAGGCGGCGCAGCGCCATCGAGGCCCGCGAGACGTCGAGCCACCGGGTCGCGAAGGGCAGGGTGCGAAACTGGTCGGTGATCTGTTCGAGGGCCTCCCGCGCCTGGCGGTTGCGGACAGAGGCCTCCCGTTCGAGGGCGTAAATTTCCTCCTCGCTACCCTCGCTGACCTTGCCGCCCCCGTCGGTCGCGAACGGTTCGATGGCCACGACGTCCCCGGCCTGGAGTTCCACGCCCTGGGTGACCGCGCGGTTGGGGATGTTCGGCTCCGTGTGCTGTTCCCAGTGACCCAGCCCGTGGCCGGTGAGGTTCACGACGGGGTTGTAGCCATAGCCGTCGATGGTCTCCTCGACGACCCGGCCAACCGTGCCGGTTTCGACGCCCGCCTCGACGACGTCGAGTGCCGCCTCCAGGGCCTCCGCCGAGGCCTCGACGAGGTCCGGGTGCCCCGAGAGGTCGACCGTCACGGCGGAGTCGGCCAGCCAGCCGTCGACGTGGACACCGATGTCGAGGTTGATCATCTCCTCGCCGAAGGTGGTCTCGTCGTCCGCACCCGGCGTGGCGTGGGCGGCCTCCTCGTCGATGGAGATGTTCACCGGGAAGGCCGGCTCGCCGCCCAGTTCCCGGATGCGGTCCTCGGCGTACTCGGCCACTTCGAGGTGGCTCGCGCCCACCTCGACGCGGTCGGTCACCTCCTCGCGCACCGTCGCGAGTATCTCGCCGGCCTCGCGGTGTTTCTCGTACTGCTCCTCGCTGAGGTCCACGTCGCTCATGCCCCGTTCTTCGACGGTCGGGGAGAAAGGCTTACTGTTCGCCACACGTCGCGGTCAGAGGGTCACTGGTCGCCGTGTGTCGCTGTCTGCATCGCCTCGGCGTTGTGGGCTTCCCCCGTCGTGCCCGACCGGCCGAGGACGATCACGCCCGCAGTCCCGCCGGTCTCGGCGGCGAACCGCTCGATGGTTTCCCCGGCCGCACCGGCAGGAGCGGCGCCGTCCTCCACAGCCGCGACAGCCCGGCGGGCCAGCCCGAACCGCGCGATTGCCTCGACCTCGACGGCGTGCTCGACGCCCGGCATCGCACAGGCCGCGCCGGCAGTGCCGTCGCCGGTCATCAGTCCCGCGTCGGTCCTGATTGTCCCGTCGCTCTGGACGGCGATCCCGACGCCAGCGTTGAACTGCGGGTCGGATTCGAGGTGACGGACCGTCGCGACGACGGCAGTTTTCGGTGTTCCCGTGTCGGCACCGGCAGCCGTGGCTGCCCGCAGGCTCTCGCGTCGCGTCCGGGGATTGTCGGGTGCGCTTCCGGCACCGCCGTGGGCGAGGACGTGCATGGGTGTCCCCACGACCGGACGGGAAATAGAGGTGGCGCTCCCGTGCTGGAGGCCGAGACTGCCGGCAGTATGACCCGGACGGGGCGGAGTTTCACCCGTTCGACGAAAGCGGCATGTCTTTACAGGCGGCCGAGCAAGCCACCTTCATATGTCCTACGACAAGATCGAGGTACCCGACGAGGGCGAGCGGATCCGGGTAGTCGACGAGGAAACCGACGAACTCGACGTCCCGGGCACCCCGATCATTCCCATCCTCTATGGCGACGGCATCGGCCAGGATGTCGCACCGGCGGCCAAGGAGATCCTGACGGCGGCGGCACGGGCGACCGGCCGGGACGTCGCCTGGATGCGGATCTACGCCGGAGAGAGTGCCCGCGAGAAGTACGACGAGAACCTCCCCGGCGAGACCATCGAGGCCATCCGCGAACACCGCGTGGCCATCAAGGGACCGCTCACGACTCCCGTCGGCGTCGGCTACCGGTCGCTGAACGTCGCGCTCCGGCAGACGCTGGACACCTACGCCAACGTCCGGCCCACCTACCACCTGGAGGGAGTTCCCTCGCCGGTTTCGAATCCCGAACAGATGGACATGATCAGCTTCCGGGAGAACACCGAAGACGTCTACGCGGGCATCGAGTGGGAAGCGGGTACCGACGAGGTCGAACAGGTCCGGGAGTTCGTCGAAGACGAGATGGGCTTCGACGAGACTATCCACGACGGGGCGGTCGGCATCGGCGTCAAACCCATCTCCGAGCACGCCACCAAGCGGCTGGTCCGGAAGGCAATCGACTACGCCCTCGAACACGACCGCGACTCCGTGACGCTGATCCACAAGGGCAACATCATGAAGTTCACCGAGGGAGCCTTCAGCGAATGGGGCTACGAGGTCGCCGAAGAGGAGTACGGCGACGAGGTCATCACCGAGAACACCCTCTGGGAGGAACGCGACGGCGAACAGCCAGACGACGCCGTCGTGGTCAACGACCGCATCGCCGACAACATGCTCCAGCAGGTGCTGACCCGGACCGAACAGTACGACGTCATGGCATTGCCGAACCTCAACGGCGATTACCTCTCCGATGCCTGTGGCGCCCAGATCGGCGGGCTGGGCATCGCGCCCGGCGCGAACTTCGGGGACGCGTTGTGCCTGGCAGAACCCGTCCACGGCTCGGCACCCAAGTACGCCGGCCAGGACAAGGTCAACCCCACCGCGATGATGCTCTCCGGGGCGATCATGTTCGAGTACATGGGCTGGACTGACGCTGCCGAACTGGTCAGGGACGCCTGTGAGGCGACCATCTCCGACAAGCGGGTGACCTACGACCTCCACCGCCAGATCGAGGGCGGCGAGAAACTCGCCACCAGCGAGTACGCCGCCGCCGTCGCCGAGAACATCGAAGAACTGGCGTAGCGCAGTCTGCTCTCCGTTTGAGTAGCTATCATTAGATGCGAAAGTCTGCGCGCGTCACCCTGAATTTTATCGACTGGCTCTTACTGAAGATAGCGAAACAGAGTTATTGGGCTTCTGGGGGTTTCTGTTAGGACGGGCCGTGCAAGATGTAGGTCCATTTTCAGCACAGAGGTAGATAGCGGTAATTCGGGCGAGAAGGGGTCAATGCGTGAACCGATTGACTCCGATCTTCACGCCCACTATGAGGATATTGAAGCCCTTTATCGAGAGAGTATCTACCGATTAGGTATATAATCAGATTCGGAACAATCGTTCAACTTTTTCTTGTATCTCTTCCATCTTCTGCGGCGGGATCTTCCCGAGACGCCAAGAATCTGAATCATCGTCCTCCGGTTTCACTCGCCCCTCAAATGATACAGTAGTTATTAAATTCAGGATAGCTACTGAGTCGCTGTCTAATCCGTCGATCGTTCCGGGAAGTCTGACTTCACGAGAGCGGCTTTGCTTGTCACGCGATGAAACTGGAGCAACGACTACTGCTCTATCATCGGAGCTAGTGTATTGGACTACAACTGCGGGATGCGGGTCCTCAAATTCCCCCGGTTCGGAATCTTCAGATGGTGTAAAATCAACGTGAATGAGATCCCCGTATTCAGGGAAACTCACTCACTAATCACCTCTGCTCCCATCTGGGAGATGCGTTTAACCATTTCCTTGTCCAGCGACTGCCCATCATCTTGCTCGTTTCCCCCCGACTCAAGTTCTTCCATATCTTCTATCTCGGGTTCTAACCCAACCGACTCTCTTCTCTCCGCTAGAGATTCTAGTTCGGCTTTCCATGAGCCTTTCCGGTATTTTTCCGCAGTAGCCTCAACACCGGGACGTAGTTCATCCACATTCTCGCCCCGCATCGTCTCCAGAGAGATTTCTTGGGCCACAAAGTCCCAAACCGTATTGTAGAACTTCCGAATCGCGTTAGTAATGAATGCCTGCTGTCCAGCTGACAGTTCTTCCTCCGTGTCAGCTTCCGAGATGATACTAGTCAGCAGCTTTCTGTATTCTTCAAGCGGCTCCAGAGTGTGCTCTAAGGATTCGTGCTTTTTTATTTCCTCACTCACTGGCAAGAAATTCCCGTCCAGTTCATAATAGTATTCTGTTGAGTTCTGATGCCAATCGGTTCCGTCTCCGATTTTATCAAGCGTCTGCTGAAGACAGGCACTAGCTTTGTACAAATCAGTGAATCTAGCGGCATATTCATCTTTAGACGCATACTCATCATAGAACTCTTCCAAGTAGACTTTCGTCTTCTCTGCAGTCACGATTCTGTCAAACTCATCGTCAAGCTCTCGGAGGAAGTAGTAGGCAAATGCTTCGGTTGAGAGGAAATCTTTGCTTGGCAGTCTACTCTCGTCCAAGTGCGGAATAGCGTCTCCCGGTTGAGGACTCAGTTCTACTCCGGTGTCTGTTGTAACGTCTTCAGGGGCAGGGCCGTATTTGAACCAGCCGAAGGTGAGTCCCAGGTCACGGTCTTCATTGACGATATACTGAAGCTTGTTGAGACGAATCTTATCAAGCCGGATTTCGTCCTGGGTAAATCGTCTCTCCTGCTTACCAATATAGAGGGCATGCTGGACTCCCTCTTTTATGTCCAAGAGGAGGGGTTCCTCATCCCCTAGAGTGAGCATGTGCATATATTTTGACTCCGGAGCATTTTATTTCTTTCATCGTATTTTTGCTTTTGAACACAGCCGTATTAACCCCTCTATCGTCTTTTTTTACTGTCTGTTTATATACTGATGCTGCACTAGCAGGATTCAGGTAGCCGCCGATCAAGTAATGTTATGCGGTGGTTGTGCAGTAGCATTACTAGCAGATGACTATTGTTTCATCAGATTAGGCAAGAGCCTCCATCGAAGACGGGCGATTCTCCCGGTCCGGTCAGCCGGCGCCACCGGCCAGCTGCCGGGATTCGGGCAGCCGACGGAGGTAGAGCATGGCGGCCGTCCCGACGTAGGAGTCGTCGGCCAGTTCGGAGACAGCAGTCGAGAACTGCGCGGAGTCGGCGACGATGACGAACCCCCACACGAACCCGAGCTGGACGGCGTTGGTCAGCCACGCGGTCTCGGCCGCCGTGAGCCCCCAGGCCGCCGCGAGTTCCGGCCCGACGGCCGAGGCGCTGAACCACAGCGTCATCGCGAGCAGTTCGGCGACCGCCAGCAGGAACAACACCCTGTACCGGCGCGTCCGCTCCGAGAGGGCGTCCTCCGTCCCACCGTCCCCTCGGCGCGTTCGGTCGTCGGCTGGCGTCGATCCGTCCTCGGTCACGTCACTCCGGTCGGTACGGGCGGTAATCAATCCTCGGGGGTCTGCCGGTCGTGTCGTCACACCCCGACAGCGCGGTCCTAGAGTTCGGCCCACTGCCCGCGGAAGAAGAGCAGCGGGTCGGCCTCGCCGTCGAGGAGTTCGCCGGCCTCGACGCGGCCGACGTAGATGGTGTGGTCGCCGGCCTCGTGGGCTGCCTCGACGGTACAGTCCAGGTAGCCGATAGCGTTCTCGAAGACCGGCGCCCCCGTCTCCGCGGCCGTCATCGGACGGCTCTCGAAAGGGTCCTCCGCGAGGTCGAGCATGTCCGCGTAGTACTCTCCCAACTCGCGCTGGTCCTCGGCGAGGATGTTCAGGCAGTAGGCATCGGTCCCGCCCTCGAGGAGCTCGTAGCACTCGGTGTCGTGGTCGACACAGACCAGTACGAGCGGCGGGTCAAGCGAGACGCTCGATACCGCGTTCGCGGTCATGCCGTGTGGTTCGGGCAGCGTCATCACCGTCACGCCGGTCACGAAGTTTCCCATTATCCGCCTGAAGATATCGCCGTCTACCATGGGAGACTACTCGCGGGGCGGCCCTATATGTCCCCCGGAGTCGACCTTTTGTGGCCGGGGGCCGAAGCCGTGGCGATGAACGACGAGACAGCCAAGTCCGACGAGTTCCTCTGGGACCTGCTCGGTGTCGTCGAACTCACCTATCACCCGGCGGTCACGGTCGCTTTCCTCCTCGCTCTCGACGCGGCAGTGTCGCCGGTGCCCGTGATCACGCTCGA
Source organism: Halobacteriales archaeon SW_9_67_25 (assembly GCA_003022745.1). Lineage (GTDB taxonomy): Archaea > Halobacteriota > Halobacteria > Halobacteriales > Haloarculaceae > SW-9-67-25. Next base: position 13,465 of record PXSU01000103.1, on the reverse strand, counting down.
TCCGGTATCGGTCGCGGCCGCCGGCGAGGGCGTCCCGGTCACGACGCTGCTCGCCGGGGTCGCACTCGTCGACATGTGTAGCGACGCTGTCGGGGTGTACGCGACGGCGTGGGCCAGGGGGACCGCGGATGAGTAGGCCCACCATCGGCTGGCTCCGGGTTGCAGTCTTTCCCGACCGCGTGCGCCGGGCCGAACGCGAGGACGTGACCGCCGTACTCCCGGACGCGCCCAGGAACGGTCAGTACCCGGCGTGGGTCTACGTGCTCTGCTCGTTTCTGGTCTGGCTCGACTACCTGGTCGTCGGCGTCGTCGCTGTCGCGCTCGCCTTCGCGCTGTCGGTCAACGGCGTCGCGCTCCCGGACGGGCGTGCCAGCCTGGCGACGCTTCTCGGTCTCGCCGTCGTCGTACAGAGCGTCGACGCCGCGCTCGCCCGGTGGCGGTCCTCGCCCCTTGACGGGGTAGTCCGGTGGACGTTGCGCCCGGTTCGGCCGACGATACGGGACCGACTGGTCACCGTCGAGATGGTGTCGCCAGGTGACGTCGCCGCGACCGCCCGCCCGACGCCGGTCTCCTGGTTCGTCACGACCGACGACACCGACTCGTCCGGGCCGGTCACGATGCGTCGCCGACCTGCCAGCGGCACTCGACGACGTCGTCCTGACGGCCATCGCAAAAAAGCCCGCCGACCGCTACCAGACCGTCGCGGCGTTCCGGTCGGCGCTCCTCGATGTCGTACTTCCCGACGTCACTCCGGACACGTGACGGACTGGTTCGATTAACTGACTTCCTGCCGGTGGATTCTTGTCGGTCCGGCTGCACCCAACAGGTATGTACGCGGTCGTGGGGTGTCCGGAATGTTCCTCGCTGTGGGTTCTGGAGGGACGCCCGGAGACGAGTCAGTGTCCCACCTGCGGGCAGACCCGCGCCCACGAGAAGCGAAAGCAGTTCGTCACGACGGAGGACCCCGACCACGCCCGGGAGGTCCGGGCCTCGATGCTGGCCGCCCGGCAGGGCCACGACGACGCCTTCGCCGAACTCGATTCGTTCGCACAACTGGAGGAACGGATCGACGAGGCAGGCATCGACGACGAAGTGGACGAGGCAGCGGGCCGCACGACGGGGGGGCTGGGGCCGGGAGCCGAAGCCGCAAAGAAGTCGTCCTGGACGCGCTCCGCGAGTGCGACGCCCCCGAGGAGGCTGCCGTCGTGGAGTACGCCAACGAACACGGTGTACAGCCCGAAGACGCGCGGCGCACGCTGGAGAAACTCGTCCGTTCTGGACGGGTCAGCGAGTCAGCCGGCAGGTATCGGCTGGTCTAGTCGTAGAACGTGACATCGAGGTCGGGGACCGCCTCGAAGTCCCGGTCGCGGGTGAGGAGGTCGTAGCCGTGCTGTCGTGCTGCCGTCGCAACGAGCGTGTCCCTGGCCCCGAGCGGCCTGCCGCCTGCGTGGAGACGACCGTCCAGTTCTCCTGCCGCGATGGCTGCGTCGAGGTCGAGGTCGAGCACCGTCAGCGTCCGGAGAAAGCCGACGGCGCGGTCGAACCGTTCCTCGCCCGCACGGGCCGTCCCGCGGAGCACCTCGAAGGCACAGATGGTGGGAACGGCCAGGGATTCCCCGGAGTGGTCGCGCATCCATCCCACCGCTGCCTCGTGATGATCCTGATGGGGATCGAGGAAGTCCACGACGTAGGAACTATCCAAACAGTTCGTCTCGCCGAGGCCGGGACACGAGCCGGCGAACGCCATCGGGTCGGTGTTCTCGGTCAGCCGAACGACGAGGTCGCTGAAACTCTCGTCGTCGCGTTTGAGTGCCTTGAGACGATTGTAGGCGTCTTCGGTGACCGTAATGTTCTTCGACACCACAGTTACACCGACAAGTACGTGTAGATACAAAAGTGTGGTGTCCAGATCCGCTACCGCCGGTGTCGTTGCGCGCGGTCAGCGCTGTCGTCGAAGGCGTTACCGCCCCAGTTCCGCGTGGGCACTCGCGAGGTGTCTGGAGGTGAAGGCGGCGACCAGCGAGAGTTCGCCGGCCAGCGCACCCACCGCGATGACCTCCGCGAGCGCGTCCGCGTTCGCACCGGGCGGGTCGCCGCCCCCACCCAGTCCGAGCACGTCCAGGGCGGCCGACTGGGTCGGCAGTCCCGTGCCACCGCCGACGGTGCCGACCTCCAGGGAGGCAAGCGAGACGCTCGCGTAGAGGTCGCCGTCGGTGTCGTCGCCATCCCCCCGCTCGCGGACCTCCATGGTCGTGATTGCGTTCGCCCCTTCGACGACCTGGGCGGCGTCCTGGCCAGTCGCGAGGAAGACGGCGGCGACGGTGTTGGCGGCGTGGGCGTTGAAGCCAAGCGACGCGGCCTTGGCGCTGCCGACGAGGTTCTTGCGCGTGTTGCCCTCGACCATCGCCTCGGGGGTGGTCTTGAGCGTCTCCTCGACGTACTCGCGGGGCAGGACGACGTCGGCACTGACGGTCCGGCCCCGGCCCTCGACAGCGTTGATGGCGGCGGGCTTCTTGTCGGTACAGAGGTTCCCCGACAGCGCCACTAGGTCGGCGGGGGTCTCACGTTCGACCACCTCGGCGGCCTCGCCGGTCGCGATGGTGGCCATGTTCATCCCCATCGCGTCCTTCGTGTCGTAGACGAACCGCAGGAAGACGGAGTCACCCACCACGTAGGGATCGACCGCCAGGAGTTCGCCGTGGCTGGTGGTGGACTCCGCGGCCGCCCGCAAGTCGGCGGTGTGCTCGCGGACCCACTCGACGACCGCCTGTGCCTCGGCGACGTCCCGCACGCGAAAGACGGGCGCGCGGGCCATCCCCGAGTCGGTGACCCGGGCCGTGGCGCCGCCGGCCGCGCGGATGGCAGAGAGCCCGCGGTTGACGCTGGCGACCAGTGCACCCTCGGTCGTGGCGAGCGGGAGGTAGTACTGGCCGTCGGCGGCGCTCCCGCCGACGGTGACGGGGCCGGCCACGCCCATCGGGACCTGGGCCGCACCGAGGAGGTTCTCGACGTTCGCGTCGACGTCTTCGGCCGCGAAGGCGTAGTCCCCGACCGTGTCGAGGTCGGCGTCGGTCTCGCTCTCGACGAGATGGCGCCGCGCCGCGGCCGCAGTCTCCGGGTCGGCGTGTTCTTCGAGTTCGTAGAGGCGTATATCGCCCTCGCGCACTCGCCGTGCGAGGTCCGCTGGGTCCGTCATGCGCGCATCCTCGGGGGCGGCCATCCTAAGGGTGCCGGACCGGCGCGGAGGGCACCGTTAACTTGATTGACTGTCTGGCAGGGGTCACCGGCAAGAAAGCCCCCGGCCGTGCGGTTGGCGCGCGCTGTCGCGGCCTCCGTGCCGCGACGACATTGCGCGAGGGACGAGGAGCGCAGCGGAGCGAGCAGCGCGAGACCGGAGGTCTCGCTGGCCGTGCGGGCGAAGGACCTCGAAGGGCTGGTCGAGCGGCTGGGAGACTCGGAGGTCGTGGTCTCGGCACAGCCGAACTTCCTGAAGTGGGCCCGCGAGGGAGGACTGTACGACGCCCGGCTGGGCGTCGAGCGCCGCCGGGACTCGAACCGGTTTGGCGCGTTGCAGGATGCCGGCGCAACCCTCGCCTTCGGCAGCGACTGTATGCCGATGGGCCCGCTGTACGGCATCCAGCAGACCGTCACCGCGCCCGAACCGGCACAGCGTCTCTCGGTCACTGACGCCGTCCGGGCCTACACCCACGGGGCCGCCTACGCGGGGTTCGACGAAGAGCGGATGGGGGCGGTAGAGCGTGGGAAGTGTGCGGACTTCACAGTTCTGGAGGCCTCGCCCTGGAATGTGCCCGACGACGAAATCACCGACATCGACGTGGCGATGACAGTGGTCGGGGGCGAGGTCGTCGACCCGGCAGAAGCGACGGCCGACGACTAGACGAACCGGAACGTCTCCAAGTTCTTCGGCGCGAAGGTGCGCATGTTGAACTCGTGGTACAGCGCCGAGGAAAGGTCCTGGACACTGGACTCGTCGCCGTGGACACAGAGGACCTTCTCGGGGCGGGGGTTCATCGTCCGGACGAAATTCTCCAGGCCCTGCCGGTCGGCGTGGCCCGAGAAGCCGTCGACCGTCTCGACGTTCATTTTCAGGGTCATGCTGCTGTGGCGCCCGCGGCCGTCGTCGTTCTCGAGGGGGAGGTCACGGCGGCCGCTCTGGATGCGCCGCCCCAGGGTGCCCTGTGCCTGGAAACTGACGAAGGTGAGCGTCGAGTCCTCGTCGGCCCCGAGGTGTTCGAGCCACGAGAAGATGGGCCCTCCCTCGATCATGCCCGACGTCGAGAGGATGATCGAGGGGTCGCCGTCGGCGACATCGCGGCGTTCCTCCTCGCCGCCGTCGATGTGGTTGAACTGCTCTGCCAGGAAGGGGTTCTCGTCCTCGTGGAAGATACGGTCCCGGACGCCGTCCCGGAGGTACTCGGGGTAGGTCGAGTGGATGGCCGTCGCCTCCCAGATCATCCCGTCGAGGTGGATCGGCACCGTCGGGAGTTCCCCCTTTCGCATCGCCTCCTCGAGGACGAGCATGATCTCCTGAGAGCGGCCCACGGCGAATGCGGGCACGAGGACGTACCCCCCGCGCTGTAACGTGTTCTCGATGATCTGTTTGAGCTTCCGCTCGGAGTCTTTCTGGTCGGTCTGGTAGTCGTTGCGCCCGCCGTAGGTCGACTCGAGGACGAGCGTCTCCACCCGGGGGAACTCGTTGACAGCGCCGTTGAACAGGCGGGTGTCGTCGTAGTGGATGTCGCCCGTGAAGGCGACGTTGTAGAGACCGTCCCCGATGTGGAAGTGACAGATCGACGACCCCAGGATGTGGCCGGCGTTGTGCAGCGTGAGCTTGATGTCGGGCGCGATGTCGGTGACGTCGCCGTATTCGAGGGGAATGGTGTGTTTGATGGCGTCCCGGACCATCTCGGACTCGTAGGGCGGCGTGCGGCCCTCCTTGGCGGCGATGTCGAGGTAGTCCAGCTGGAGGAGGCCCATCAGGTCCCTCGTGGGCTCGGTGGTGTAGATGGGGCCGTCGTAGCCGTACTTGTAGAGCAACGGGACGAGCGCGGAGTGGTCCAGGTGGGCGTGGGTCAGGACGACGGCGTCGATGTTGCTTGGACCGGCACCCAGCGCCTCGGGCACCTGGAGGTAGGGCACCTCACCCTCGGCGCCGGGTTTGTCGCCACAGTCGATGAGCACCCGCGTCTCGGGCGTCGAGAGGACGAACCCGGCCCGGCCGACCTCGCGGCAACAGCCAAGCGTCGAGATGCGGACGTACTGGTCGTCGGACATCTCCTCGCGGTGGATCTGCCGGCCGATCCGTTCGAGGATGTCCCGGCGCTCTTCGCGCTCCTGTTTGAGGAAGTTCCGGACGTTGGTCACGGTCGAGGATTCGATTGGCGGCGTGCGGACCACCTCCGGCGTCCAGCCGACCTCCTGGGTGATCTCCCGGAGGGTCGAACCGTGGCGGCCGATGACGATGCCCGGCTTCTCGGCCTCGATGACCACCTCGCCCGTGTCGGGGTGGAAATCCAGGTCGGTCACGCCCGCGTCCGCCGGGATGACCGAACGGATGCGGTCCCGGGCGTCGGCCGGCGGGGACAGCACCGAGGGGTCGGGCCGGACCGTAATCCGCTTGCGGAGCTTCGATGCCAGCTGGCGGATCAGGTCGCCTTTCCGTGCGAACGTCCGCGGATCCCGTGTGTACACCACAAGTTCCGGGCCCTCGTAGGTGACCTCGGTGATCGTGATGTCGCTCGGGACTTCGCTCGTAATCTCTGCTCGTATCTCCTCGAGTTGGTGGTCTACCGTACTCATAGTCTCGAAATCCAGGCCCCGTGGCTGCCGACACGTGTCTCGGCGCGAATCACCGACCCATCGTAGCAGGACGGAGCAGTAGGACCAGTCATTTCTCGGTGATGGTGTCGCCCGCTCGCGCGGGTACTATCTCCGAGCGAAACTGCCCGGAAAACCGATCTATACCACCGTAGTTCCCTCTCGTTATAAAAGTCTTCCCAAACGTTACAACCCGCGACGCCCGGTCTGACTCATGCGAGTGACGCCGGATACCGTCCGCGCTGAACACGAGTGGGTGCGCGAGCGTGCCCCCACTGTGGTCCCGCTGATAAACGACGTCCGCGCCGACCTCGGGGACCTGTTCGGGACCGACGTCGGCCAGGTATCGTCGAAACAGTACCACGACGCTGTCGACGATGTCTTCGCCGACGGCGACCTGGCGCTCAACGTCGCCGCCCTGGCAGCGCTCCTGCGCGAACTGGATGTCGAGGGCGACTACCCGGGCTTTATTATAGACGAACTGCTTGGCCGCGAACTCGCGGGGATGATCGCGGGCACCCAGCCGCTGCGCCTGCTCGGGGAAGCGACATTCCACTACGCGGACGTCCACACCCACGGCGACGCGACCGAGGCGGCCGGCGCGGACGACCTCGACGCCGCGCTCGCGGCGGGCTTCCAGACCCGTCTGCCCGGGTGGGACTGGACCGCCTCGGAGAGTCCGTTCTCGGTCTGAGGAGGACGGGACGTTCCGGTCCGAGACAGCGGGTTTATACTCGCGCCCGCGGACAGACCGGTATGAGCGATCCGGAGCAGGAACTCGGCATCACCGAGTCCAAGGAACACGCCACCGGCGACTGGTACGCCGAGGTCGTCCAGAAGGCCGAACTCGCGGATTACGCGCCGATGGGCGGGTTCATCGTCACCCGGCCGCGGGGCTACGAGGTGTGGGAACGCCTCCAGTCGTACCTCGACGGCTGGTTCAAGGACACCGGCGTCCGGAACGCCTACTTCCCGATGTTCATCCCGGAGAACTATCTCGAACGCGAGAAGGAGGTCGTCGAGGGGTTCGACCCGGAGGTGGCGTGGGTGACCCACGGCGGCTACGACGAACTCGAGGAACGGCTGGCGGTGCGCCCGACCAGCGAGTCCATCATCGCGCCCTACATGAGCCAGTGGGTCCGCAGCCACCGCGACCTCCCGTTGCGGCTCAACCAGTGGTGTTCGGTCGTCCGGTGGGAGGCCACCGAGACCAAACCCTTCTTCCGCACGAAGGAGTTCCTCTGGCAGGAGGGTCACACCGCCCACCACGACCACGAGGAGGCCCGCCAGGAGACGCTCCTGCGCCTCGACCAGTACGAGCGCCTCTACGAGGAGGTCCTGGCAATGCCGGTGTTGCGGGGCCGCAAGCCGCCCCACGACAAGTTCCCCGGCGCACACACCACCACGACCGTCGAGGCGCTGATGCCCGACGGCAAGAGCGTCCAGGGGGCGACCAGCCACAACCTCGGCACGTCTTTCGCCGAGGCGTTCGACATCGAGTACGTCGACGAGGACGAGGACACCCACCTCGCACACACCTGCTCGTGGGGTGTCTCCTGGCGGGCGCTGGGCGCGCTGATCATGACCCACTCCGACGACCAGGGCCTCGTGTTGCCGCCCACCGTCGCGCCCACGCAGGTCGTGGTCGTCCCCATCTGGGGGGCCGAGAACAAGGAATCGGTGGTCGGCTACGCCACGGAACTCGCAGAGGACCTCGAGGCGGCAGGGGTCCGCGTGAAACTGGACGACCGCGAGAACCGCAATCCCGGCTTCAAGTTCAACGAGTGGGAACTCAAGGGCATCCCCCTCCGGATCGAGGTCGGCCCAAACGAGGTCGAAGACGGGGAGGTCACCCTCGTTCACCGGCCCGACGGCGAGTCCCTCCCAGTCGACCGCGCGGGCGCGGTCAAGGCCGTCGAGGAACACCTCGACACCGTCTACGGGAAACTGTACGCCCGCGCAGAAGAGACCCTCGAAGGGGAGATCCGCGAGGCAGAGAGCCGCGAGGAGATACTCGGCACCATCGGCCAGCACGGCGGCTACGTCAAGTGTGGCTGGTGTGGCGACCCGGCCTGCGAGGAGCCGATCAAAGAACCCGTTGCCGCCGACATCGTCATGGTCCCGCTCGACCGCGACGCCGAACCTATCCACGACGAGTGTGCCATCTGCGGGGCCGACGCCGGGGAGACGGCCTACTTCGCGAAGTCGTACTGATACCGGTACTCGACGACTTTCGCGGTCCGTCCCGCAGTTACTCTCGGAAATATTTATACGCATTGGAGTAAATTAATATGTCCTTATGTGGGTTTAATACTCTATTGGTGTAAGAGGACTACCCTCTTATGGATGCGGACCAACTGTGGTACAATGTCAGACCACCACACGGGCGGGACCGCGGGCACCAACGGCCTCGCGGACCCCGCAGACGTACGGGCGAACTGCGGCGTCGGGGTGGTAATGGACCTCGACGGCGGGGCGAGCCACGAGGTCGTCGCTGACGGCCTCGACCTCGTCGAGTGCATGGAACACCGCGGCACCACCGGCGCCGAGGAAAACACCGGTGACGGCGCCGGAATCATGCTCCAGATTCCCCACGAATTCTTCCAGGCCGAACTCGACGTGGAGCTGCCCGAGCCCGGCGAGTACGCCGTCGGCACGCTTTTTTTTCCGCAAGCGGACGGCCCCCGGGAGGGCCTGAAGAGGCTCTTCGAGGAACACTTCACGGCGGAGGGCCTGGAGGTGCTGGCCTGGCGGTCCGTCCCGACGGACAACTCGGACCTCGGCCGGACTGCCCGGGAGTCCGAACCGGACATCCAGCAGGTGTTCGTCCGGCCGGCTGACGGCGAGACCGGCGACGCTTTCGACCGGCGGCTGTACGTCGCCCGGCGGACCGTCGAGAACGCCGTCGAGGCGGACCGACCGCCGGGGCACGAGCGCTTCTACATCGTCTCGCTCGACCCCGACACTGTCGTCTACAAGGGATTGCTCACCCCCGACCAGCTCACGGACTATTTCGCCGACCTCGGGGACGGACGGCTGGTCTCGACGTTCGTGATGGTCCACGCCCGGTTCTCGACGAACACGCTGGGCGCCTGGCACCTCGCACACCCCTACCGGCGGATCATCCACAACGGCGAGTTCAACACCATCCAGGGCAACATCAACTGGATGCGCGCACGGGAGACGGACATTTCACAGCCGGACTTCGGGGACGATATCGGGAAGATTACGCCCATCATCGACGACCCGGATCAGTCCGATACCGCAAGCGTCGACAACGCCCTGGAGTTGCTGATGCTGGGCGGACGGGACCTCCCACACGCGCTCCGGTTGCTCATCCCCGAGGCGTGGCGCGGCGAGGCCAACGGCGTCGGCGGCGCGCGTCGTGACTTCTACGACTACCACGCCTCTCTCGTCGAGCCCTGGGATGGTCCGGCGCTCGTGGCCGCCACCGACGGCCAGCGAGTCGGTGCAGTGCTGGACCGGAACGGTCTCCGGCCCTGCCGGTACGACATCCTCGAGGACGACACCCTCGTGATGTCCTCGGAGGCGGGCGCACTCGACTACGACGAGTCCGAGATCGTCGAGCGTGGTCGCCTCAACCCCGGCCAGTGTTTCCTCGCAGATCCCGAGGAGGGACGGGTCGTCCCCGACGAGGAGGTCTTCGAGGGTATCACCGACGAGAGGTACGGCGAGTGGATCGAGCGCGAACAGGTCGAACTGGCCGACATCGCGACGGGTGAAGACAACCTCCCGCGCAGGGAGGTCGGCCGACTGCGCTCCCACCAGGCGGCCTACGGCTACACCTACGACGAGGTCGACCACCTGCTGGAGCCGATGGCCGAGAAGGGCAAAGACCCCGTCGGGTCGATGGGTGACGACACACCGCTGTCGGTGCTCTCGCAGTTCAACCGTCCCCTCTTTACCTACTTCAAACAGCTGTTCGCGCAGGTGTCGAATCCGCCGCTCGACTACATCCGCGAGGAACTCGTCACCAGCCTGGAGACGCGGCTGGGCCACCAGCGCAACCTGCTCGACGAGACGCCCGAACACGCCCGCCAGCTGGTGCTCGATTCGCCGATTCTCACCGACCAGGAGACGAGCGACATCAAGACCCTGGCTGAGAACGGGATGTCCACGAAGGTCGTCGACATCACGTACGATCCCGACGAGTTCGACCTCGAATCCGCGGTCGAGCGCGTCCGCGAGACGGTCAGCGAGGCGGCGACCGACTACGACGTGATCGTGCTCTCGGACCGGAACGCCGGCCCCGACCGGATGCCCATTCCGAGCCTGCTGGCGACCTCCGGGGTGCATCACCACCTCGTGCGCAACGGCCTCCGCAACCACGTCGGCATCGTCGTCGAGTCAGGTGACCCGCGGGCCGTCCATCACTTCGCGACGCTGATCGGCTACGGCGCCGGCGCGGTCAATCCCTACCTGGCCTACCAGACCATCGAGGACCTCGTGGCCGGCCCGGACGGCGCGGACCCCTCCATAGCCATCGACGCCTACATCAACGCCGTCGAGGACGGCCTGCTCAAGACGATGGCGAAGATGGGCATCTCGACGGTAGAGAGCTACCAGGGTGCCCAGATTTTCGAGGCGGTCGGGCTCTCCTCGGCGTTCGTCACGGAGTACTTCGAGGGGACCGAGAACCGCACCGAGGGCATCGGCATCGCGGAACTCGAGTCCGACCTCGAGCAGCGCCACGAGATCGCCTGGGGCGACGACGAACCCGAGATGGAGCGGGTCGGCGAGTACGAGAACCGCTCGGGGGGGATCTTCCACGCCTGGAACCCCGACACCGTCGGCACGCTCCAGCAGGCCGTCCGGATGGGCGACTACGAACAGTACAGGGAGTTCGCCGGGAAAATAAACGACCAGAACGAACAACTCCACACACTCCGTGGCCTCCTGGCGTTCGACACCGCCGGGCGTGACCCGGTCCCCATCGAGGAGGTCGAACCCATCGAGGAGATCGTCACCCGCTTCGAGACGGCCGCGATGAGTCTCGGATCTCTCTCGCCGGAGATGCACGAGAACAACGCCATCGCGATGAACCGGCTGGGGGCCTCCGCGAACACTGGCGAGGGGGGCGAACCGCCAGAGCGCTTCGACACCGAGAAGGAGTGTTCGACCAAGCAGGTCGCCTCGGGGCGGTTCGGCGTCACCTCGACGTACCTTGCGAGCGCCGACGAACTCCAGATCAAGATGGCCCAGGGCTCAAAGCCCGGCGAGGGCGGACACCTCCCGGGCAAGAAAGTAAACGAGATGATCGCCCACGTCCGCTACGCGACCCCGGGCGTGGGGCTCATCTCGCCGCCGCCGCTGCACGACATCTACTCCATCGAGGATCTGAAGCAACTCATCCACGACCTCAAGGCCGCGAACCCGGAGGCCGACGTCAACGTCAAACTCGTCGCCGAGGACGGCGTCGGCATCATCGCCGCCGGCGTGGCGAAGGCGATGGCGGACAAGGTCCACATCTCCGGCCACTCGGGCGGGACCGGTGCCTCACCCAAGACCTCCATCAAGAACGCGGGCGTGCCCTGGGAACTCGGCCTCGCCGAGGCCAACCAGATGCTCGTCTCGACGGGGCTGCGCGACCGCATCAGGGTCACCACGGACGGCGGGCTGAAGACGGGCAGGGACGTCGCCATCGCGACGCTGCTGGGCGCGGAGGGGTACGCCTTCGGGACCGCCTCGATGGTCACGTCGGGCTGTGTGATGGCCCGCCAGTGCCACGAGAACACCTGTCCGGTCGGCGTCGCCACCCAGAACGAGAAACTCCGCGAGCGGTTCCCCGGCCAGCCCCAGCACGTCATCAACTACATGACGTTCGTGGCACAGGAACTCCGGGAGATCATGGCCGAACTCGGCTTCCGGACGGTCGCGGAGATGGTCGGGCGCGCCGACACGCTCGAACAGCGCACGGACCTCACCCAGGAGAAAGCCCGGAAACTCGACCTCTCGTCGGTCCTGGTCGACCCCGAGAGCGACTACGATGTCGACCGGTACAAGTCCCGGCCCCAGAACGACGACGTCGAGGAGCAACTCGACTGGGAGATACTCGAGGCCGCCGGGGACGCCCTCGACCACGGCGAGCCCGTGACGCTCGATATGGACATCTCGAACGTCGACCGCGCGGTGGGTGCGACACTCTCGAACCGGGTCTCGCGGGAGTACGGCGTGGAGGGGCTCCCGGAGGACACCATCACGGTCCGCTTTTCGGGCGCCGCGGGCCAGAGCTTCGGCGCGTTCCTCCAGGACGGCGTGACGATGGACCTGGTCGGCACCGCGAACGACTACGTCGGCAAGGGGCTCTCGGGCGGGAAACTGGTGGTCCGGACGCCTGCGGACGCCGGCTACGCCGCGGGCGAGAACGTCCTCGTCGGCAACGTCGCCCTCTACGGCGCGACCCAGGGGGAGGCCTACGTCAACGGCGTCGCAGGCGAGCGATTCGCGGTCCGCAATTCGGGCGCGAAGGGCGTCGTCGAGGCCGTCGGGGACCACGGTTGCGAGTACATGACCGGGGGCGTCATCGCCGTCCTGGGCGAGACGGGCAAGAACTTCGCGGCCGGCATGTCCGGAGGCGTCGCCTACGTCTACGATCCCGAGGGGACCTTCCACGAGCGGGCCAACACCGGGATGGTGACGCTCCTGTCCGGCCTGGAGCCCAGAGACCGGCCTACACCGACTCCGAGCGCGCCAGGAAGCTGCTCGCGGAGTGGGACGAGGAGATCGAGAACTTCACCAAGGTGATGCCCGACGCCTACGCCGAGGTCATCGCGGACCGCCAGCGCGACGACGTCCGTACCGAATTGCCCAGCGCAGCGATCCCCTCCGCTGGCACGGGCGAACAGGTGCGCGGGCAGGCCGACGACTGATACGGATTGCTGTCGTCTCGGTTCCGTGTCGACCGCGATACTGCGTGCGGTCGTTCCGGTAGTGGCTGGCAGGGACATCCGGGACGGGACCCTCTGGCGTATGGACCGCACGCGCCCCGAGGTTTCATTGTGGCGGTCGAACAACTCTCGGCTGATGGTGGTCCAGACGGCGACCGGCGGGACCGTCGGCGTCTCCAGTCAGTGGACCTTCGGGACGGCCCTGCTGTGGGGCGGCCTGGTGGTGCTCGTGCTGTACGTCCTCTACCGGCGGTTCGGGTACCGGCCGCCGTAGCCGAACTGTTAACACCGGTGGCTTTCCAGGGTGACGTATGTTCGAGAAATCGACCTGGATACGCCTCCCCCGGAACGTCCTCGTGGGGCACGGTGTTCTCGACCGGACCGTCGAGGCGATAGAGGAGTTGCACCTCGCCGGGACGCCCCTGCTCGTGACGAGCCCGACACCGCGGGCGGTGGCCGCCGAGCCCCTCGTAGAACAGTTCCGCGACGCGGGCGTCGAACCCGAAGTACTGGTCGTCGAGACGGCGAGTTTCGGCGCCGTCCAGCGCGTGATCGACGCGGCTGAGGACTACGAGGCGGGCTACCTGGTCGGCGTCGGCGGCGGGAAAGCCATCGACATCGCGAAGATGGCTGCCGACGACCACGGCTGCGGGTTCGTCTCGGTGCCGACGGCGGCCAGTCACGACGGCATCGTCTCCGGCCGGGGGTCGATAGCGGAG
>PXSU01000102.1 GCA_003022745.1 Halobacteriales archaeon SW_9_67_25 | reverse complement strand
GTTCAGTAGACCGGGCATCACCATCTTGAAGACGTCCATGGTCTCCTCGTCGGTGAAGCGGCCCACGACACCGCCGGGCGTCTCGACGTACTCGGGTTCGCTCCCCAGGCGTTCGAGCGTGTCGTCGACAGCCGTGGAGCCGCCGTGGGTGACGACCACGTCGTGTGGTCCGGTGCCGCCCTCGGGGTCGCCCTCGACGAGTGATTCGATATCCGCAAGCGCCCCCGCGGGGTCGACAGCGCGTGCGCCACCGATCTTGACGACGACCGTCATGTCAGGGTGCCCCCACGGGATGGAGTCCCTGGAACTCCAAGCCGGCGGTCTCCTCGAAGCCCAGCGCGACGTTCGCGGCGTGGACCGCCTGGCCGGCCGAGCCCTTCATCATGTTGTCGATGGCAGCGAAAACGACCAGGCGCCTGTCGGGCGGGTCGAGTTCGAACCCGACCTCCGCGCGGTTGGTCCCGGCGACGGCCTTCGGTTCCGGATAGCGATAGACCCCACCGCCGCCCGCGACCATGTCCACGAACGGTTCCTCCCCGTAGGTCCCGCGGTAGGCGCCCCAGAGGTCGCCCTTCGAGACGGGGTCGCCCGGGAAGACGTGCGCTGTCGCCGCGGCACCGCGGATCATGTCCACCGCGTGAACCGTAAAAGAGAGTCGGCGCGTAGGGCCGGACCACGCCCGACCGCTCCGGGTGCGAGGAGGCCTCGCCGCCGCCGGCACCCCCCTCGCTGGAGCCGACCTTGACGTCGACGACGATACGCTCGTCGCCGGTCAGGATGCCGTCCTCGACCAGCGGGAGCAGTCCCAGTATCGTCACGGTCGCGTTACAGCCGCCGGAGGCGATGAGGTCCGCACCCGGTAGCTCCTCGCGGGTGAGTTCCGGCAGCGCGTAGACTGCCTCCTCGAGCAGTTCGGGGCGGGCGTGGCCGTCGTACCACTCCTCGTACTGCCTTTCGGTATCGAGGCGAAAATCCGCCGAGAGGTCGACGACCGTTCCGGCGGCGTCCCGGAAGGCGTCGATACGCTCCATCGAGACGCTGTGGGGCGTCGCCGCGAACAGGATGTCCACCGATTCGAGGTCCTCGGGGTGGGAGAACCGCAACTCGCGGTGCCGGAGGTTCGGGTGGGCGTGACCCACCGTCTTTTTTTCCTTCGAGCGACTGGTCGCCTGGACGAGTTCGAACTCGGGGTGGCCGTCCAGCAACCGGAGGAGTTCGCCACCGGTGAAGCCGCTGGCGCCGACGACGCTGGCCGTCTGGGTCACGCCTGGACCTCCCCCGCTGTCGTGTCCGCTCGCTCTTCGACCGTCGATTCGAGCCAGTCGACCACCGCCGCGGGGACGTCCACGTCGACAGCGTCGTTCAGCGCCTTGAACTCGACTGTATGGTTGACCTCGTGGACAGTGTAGTCGTCGGCACCCGCTCCGCCGACCTCCATCAGGTCCACACCCAGCAACCCGCCGCCGACGGCGTCGCTGGCCTGTGCGACCAGTTCCCGGGCGCGGTCGTCGAGTTCGAAGGCCGATACCTCCGCGCCCTGGGCGGCGTTGGTCAGCCAGTGGTCCGAGGAGCGGACCATTGCCGCGATCGGTTCGCCGTCGGTGGCGACCACGCGGATGTCCCGACCCGGTTTCTCGACGAACTCCTGGACGTAGAAGACCTTGTGTTCGTAGTGGCCCAGCACCTCCTTGTGTTCGAGGACGGCCTCGGTGGCCGACCGCGAGTCGAGTTTCGCCATCAGGCGGCCCCACGATCCGATGACCGGCTTCAGCACGCAGGGGTATCCGAACTCCTCGACGATCTCCAGGGCGGCGTCTTTCGTGAACGCCACCTTCGTCGTCGGCGTCGGCACGCCCGCCTCCTCCAGGGCGAGGCTGTTCTGGACCTTGTCGGCACACACTTGGGCCGTCCCGGGACCGTTGACGACGGGCACGCCGTATGCGGCCGCGAACTTCGTCGTGTAGAGGCTCCGGCTCGTCGCCAGACAGCGGTCGACGACGACGTCCAGCCCCTCGAAGGCCGCGGGCGGCTCGGAGAGCCCGAACTGCTGGCGGCGGACGTCGATCTTGGTGACGTCGTGGCCGCGGTCGCGCAGCTCCGAAAGGAGGAGTTTCTCGTCTTTGCGGATCCGCGAATAGAGGACGCCGACGTTCATCGGCTCCCTCCGGGCGTCCGGCGCGGGACCGGCACACGGCAGCGCCGCCCGCACCTGGCGCCCTGTGCCCGTCCTGCGCCGCCCGCCATCTCACTCACCCCAGTCCTCTTCGAGCTCGGGCGCAGTGTCCAACTCGACGGGGTCGGTCCCGATCACTTCGAGTTCAGCGCCACAGGTCGCACAGTCGACGATCTCTCCTGTCTCCAGGTCGTCGTGCAGGGACACGTCCGCCCCGCACTCGATACATTCTGCCATCGTAGTTCCTACTCCTGGCCGTGTCTACTTAAACCTGTCGAACCTATCAGAATAAGTTTATAACACAGAGTGCCCTCTACGCGTGTTTGAGGGCATATTCCGCGACGTATCGAATCTGATGTTCAGATTTATGGTATATTCTCCCCTCGCGGGGATGGTGGCACTGGCGGGGCCGGTCGGGCCGGGTGGCTGTCGGTCGTCACCGCGGTCGGCACGGTCCATCCGCCGTCGGTGTGTCTCTCAGGCATAGCGGTTCACCTCGGTCTCCAGCGTTTCGGCGGCGGCCGCGAGTTCGTGGCGCTTCTCTGCGACCAGTTCCCGGTCGGCCGCCAGCTGCCCGGCGGCGCCCTCGAGGTGGCTGGCCACGGCGCCGGGTGCGGGGCCGCCCCGGGAGTCGCGCGCGGCGACGCTCTCGGCGGGGTCCAGGGCTGCCTCTATCTCCCCGGCGTCGAGGGACGCGGTCAGCGGCTCGCCCAGCACGGCCTCGCCGGCTCCGTTCAGGTCCGCGAGGGTCGGGGTGCCCTCGGCGTCGGCCGCCGCGCGTGCGACGACCTCGTGGGCCGTCCGGAAGGGCACGCCTGCCGCCGCGAGCAGGTCTGCCACGCCCGTCGCGGTCGCAAAGCCCTCGCCCGCGGCGGCCGCGAGGCGGTCTGTGGGCCACTCCGCGGTGGCGACGGCGCCGACCGCCACTTCCACGGATTCTCCGACCGAGTCGATGGCCTCCCAGGCGTGCCGGCCGGCGCGCTGGAGGTCGCGGTTGTACGCCCGGGGCAACCCCTTCAGCGTCGTCAGCAACCCCTCCAGCCCGGCGGTCGCGTCGCCGGTCCGCCCGCGGACAAGTTCCAGGGTGTCGGGGTTCTTCTTCTGGGGCATGATCGAGGACGTCGAGGCATAGTCGTCGTCGAGTGTGACGTGACCCTTGCTCGCAAAGCCCACCACGTCCTCGGCCAATCCCGACAGCGTCGTCGCGAGCGTCGCCGTCGCAGCGGTCGTCTCGAGGAGGAAATCCCGCGCCGAGACGGCGTCCATCGCGTTCTCGACGAGGCCGTCGAAGCCCAGCAGCGCCGCCGTGCGCTCCCGGTCGACCTCGAAGGGCGTCCCGGGGCGTCGAGCAGCCGCTCCGTGTCGCGGGCCAGCGCTTCCTCGTGGGAGCAGACCCAGTGGGCGACCGTCGTCGGCTGGGCGGGCTGGAGGTGCGTGTAGCCCGGCATCACCGTCTCCGTGTGCTCGCCGGCGACGTCCAGTAACCGCTGGCGTCCCTCCACAATCGTCTCCAGCAGGGTGAGGATATCCCCGCGCAGGCGGTAGCGGATACAGGCGGCCACCTCGTCGTTGCGCGAGCGCGCGGTGTGCATCCGCCCGCCCTCGGGACCGACGCGCTCGACGACGGCCGTCTCGATGGCCTCGTGGACGTCCTCGCCCGCGGGCAGAGCGCCGTGGCCCGCCGCCTCGATTTCGGCGAGCGCGGCGAGGATGGCGGCCGCGTCCTCGCGGGAGACGATCTCCTGCTCTGTGAGCATCACGACGTGTGCGCGGTCGACGGCGAGGTCGGCCGCGAAGATGCGTTCGTCGTCGGCAAGCGAGGAGAGAAAGTCCCGGGCGGGACCGCCCGCGAACCGCTCGCGGCGGACGACACCCTCGTCGGTACCGGGGCCGGCGTCCCCGGTGTCGCCGGCAGTCGCACTATCGCCGGCGGGCGTATCCTCGGCCGCGTCGGGACTGTCGTCGTCTGTCATGCTCAGTCGCCGATGTCCGGGCCTGACGAGCGTGCGTTGTCGATTGTCCTGCTGGCGAGCCGCGACTGGAAGCCGTGGTACTTCGCGACACCGGTGGCGTCGTCCTGCGTAATGGCCCTGGTCACGTCCTCCTCGTCGAAGGAGGCCGCCGATTCGCTGTAGACGGCGTACCCGCTCTCCCTGGCGACGGGGCGGCAGTGCCCCCCTTCTAGTTTGACGGTGACGGTGCCGGTCACGCGCTCGCTGGTCGTCTCGACGAACCCTTCCAGGGCGTCGACGAACGGGGCGTCTATCAGCCCCTGGTAGCCCTTCAGGGCCCACTGCTGGTCGACCTGCTGTTTGAACTGCCGTTCCTCCTGTGTGAGCACGAGCTGTTCGAGCGCCTCGTGGGCCGTCAGCAGCACCGTCGCAGCCGGGTGCTCGTAGTTCTCCCGCACCTTCAGCCCGAGCATCCGGTCTTCCATCATGTCCGTGCGGCCGACGCCGTGGGCGCCCGCGCGCTCGTTGAGCCCTTCGATCAGCTCGACCGGCGCGACGGGCTCCCCGTCGAGGGCGACCGGCTGGCCGTCCTCGAACTCGATTTCGACGAGTTCCGGCTCTTTCCCGCTGGGGTTGTCCGTCCAGTCGTAGATGTCGTCCTCGGGGACGGTCGCGGGGTTTTCGAGTTCCGAGCCCTCGATCGAGCGGCTCCAGATGTTCGTGTCGATGCTGTAGCGGCCCTCGTCGCCGCCCTCCAGGGGGAGTCCCCGCTCCTCGGCGTACTCTTTTTCCCACTCGCGGGTGAGCCCGAGCTCCCGGACCGGCGCGACCACCTCCAGGGGCGAATCCCGCCAGACCGCCTCGAACCGGAGCTGGTCGTTGCCCTTGCCCGTACAGCCGTGTGCGAGGGCGCCACAGTCCTCCGCGATGGCCACGTCCATGATGGCCTTGGCGATGACCGGTCGGGCCAGCGCGGTCCCCAGGGGGTAGCCCTGGTAGGTGGCGTTTGCCTTCACCGAGCGCAGACAGAGCTGTGCGAACTCCTCGCGGGCGTCGACGACGTGCTGTTCGACCCCCAGCGCGGCGGCCGTCTCCTCGGCCTCGTCGAACTCCTTTGCGGGCTGGCCGACGTCGACCGTGACGCCGATGACCTCGTCGTAGCCGTACTCCTCTTCGAGCAGCGGGACGCAAACCGTCGTATCGAGCCCCCCCGAGAAGGCGAGCGCGACGCGTGTTGTCTCTGGCATGTGTGTGGTTGGTGTCGGATGTGGTGTGTGTTGAGTGTGGCGCGTGTCGGGTGCGGTATGCGTGTCCGGTGTGTGGAGTCGCGGCCGCCCGGAACCGGACGCTGGGCGGGAACTATCGGGCGATACGAACGGTGGGTGGTGGGTAGTAACGGGCCTAACGGCCCGGTCGTCGGACTCGTGGGAGAAGGCGCTGGGACCCGCTGGTGACGGCGAGTGCGCCCGGAACGCGGATCCCACTCATATGGACGTGAGTATACGCGGTAGCATACAAATATCTTCCGAGAAGGAGCCGGTGTGTGACCGATTACCGCCGTCGGGCAGCGAGCACCGCGACGCCGAGCACAGCGAGCACCGCCACGGCGAGGCCGAACCCGGGGCCGCTCCCGTCAGTTCGAACCCGCTCAGGTCCGAGCCCGCCTCCCACGTGAGCTGCCCGCCGTCCTGACTGTCGGGGGCGGGCGTCACGCTGTCGACGCTGTATCCCCCGGGGAGGACGACGACGAACGTCCGGTCGGGCTCGAAGCCGCTGGCGAACGGTTCCGTCACGGTGAGAGTCCCGTCCTCGACTGCCGCCAGCCCCTCCCAGGTCGCGCTCAGTCGCACGATGCCGGTCTCGCCGTCGGTTTCGAAGGACACGTCGACGTCGGTGACCGACATCTCGCGGCCGGTCGCGTTCCCGGCGTCGCTGGCGACCCCCTGGAGCTGCTGGCGGAAGCGGTCCTCGAAGGACGCCGCGGCCGTCTCGTTGTCCCGCAGTTCCGCGAACGCGGCCTGCCGGGCGTCCTCTGTCAGGTCGAACGTGTAGGTGACCGTCACCGTTGTCGGGCCGTCCTCGGCGGGCGCGACGACGAACGCCGGCGGCATCACGTCGGCCGTCTGTGCATGCTCCTCGGTCACCGTCGCCGTCCCAGCCACCGCGCCGACGACTGCTGAACACAGCAGCGCGGCGGCGACGAGGACTGCACACGCGCGTCGGATGCCGCGGCTCGTCTCTCTATCTCTCATCGACTCTCTGTCTCCCAAGGTCTCATTATCTCGCATAGAGGAAGATTCTGTGATGTAGTTTTCGGCCGGTCAGTAGCCGCCGTCGCCGCCGTCACCGGCGTTGCCCCGGTCGCTTTCGTCATCCGCACCGTCGGCGTCGTCGCCGTCACTGTCGTCGGGCGTCGGCGTCTCCTCGCCGTCCGTGTCCTCTTCGTCACCGTCGCCGGGACCACGGTCCTCGGGCAGACCGCCGTCACCGGGACCACGGTCCTCGGGCGGACCGCCGTCACCGGGTCCACGGTCGGACGGGCCGGCACCGACCGGCGACGCGTTGCCCGCGATGCTCCGGGCGATCTCCGCGACCTCGGGACCGGTCAACTGCTCGGCACGGTCTTTCAGCGTCTGGATGGCCGAGGCGTTGATCCCCTTCGACTCGAGCAACTCCGCGGGCATGCCCTCCGAGGCGTTCTCCGAGCGGTTGGTCAGCTCCTTGGCGGTCTGGGTCTGTGCGGCCAGCTTCGCCATCTCCGCGCGGTACTTGCCCTCGCTGATGGAGCCGTTCTCGCGGGCCTTCTCGAGTTCCCGCCTGCGCTGTTCGGTCTCGTTCAGGCGTTGTTCGACGTCACGGAGCTGGTCGGCGACGACGTCAGCACGCGACTCGTTCGTCGCGGCCTGGGCGACCTTGATACCGAACGCGCGTCCCTCGACCTCGCCGTCGAGTTCTGCCTCCTGGACGCCCACGACACCCGAGAGGCGTTCGCCGGGCGCGACGCTCGCGTTCGCGTCCCCGGCCGCGTCAGTCTCGGCTCCGTCTTCCGTACTGTTCTCGTGCTGGTCGGCCAGCACCGTCCCGTCGGTCGCGGCCATCCCCACGACGGGGACCGCCGCCACGGCGACGAGGAGTGCGACCGCCACGATTGCTGTCTGTGCTCGCATCGTACCTCTCACTATGCACCCCGGAGGGGTTATAAATAGCAGTCTCTGAACCCGGATTGTCGACGTTCAAGCCCGTTTAAGCCGGATTAAATGGGGCCGTCGTCTTGCGGTTTCTTGATCACGCCTCTCGCGGCACCGAAACGGTAATAAGGGGCTACAGCCGGTCGGTGTCGAGTCGCCGGACCAGCACGGAGAGGCCGGCGACACAGGCAAGCACCACTGCGAGGTTGAACGCCGCCCGGAAGACCGGCTGGTAGTCCGGCGCGATCCAGATGTCGATGACCCGCCCGACACTCGAGTACAGGCCGGCCGTCGCGACCACGGCGAGGACGAACAGGACCGCGACCGCCCCCCAGACGAGGTAGGTCGACAGCTTCCCGCCTCGCTCGACCCACGAGGAACCGTCCTCGGTCGCCTCACTGTCACTCGGTTCCCCGACAGTTTCCTCGACGTCCGACGGCTCCTGCTCGGCTTCGGTGGCTGTTTCGGTCATGGGTGTTCACCGGTCTCGGTCCGTCGTGCAAGCGCGAAGAGCATAGTGACGAGCGCCAGCAGGGCAGCGACGACACCGAAGCCAGGGCCGGATGCGCTGGGCGTCGCTGTCGCCTCCGGCTCTGCGGTCGGGCGCCCGTCCCCGCTTCCCCCCTCGAAGTCGCTCACCTGGAGGCCGACCTCGCGCTCGGTCGTGTTCGCCGGCACTCGCTCGGTGGGATCGAGGCTCGCGCCTGCCCGGGCGGTGTCGACGACGACCCCGTCCACCCAGAGGATGGCGTCGAGGTAGTAGTTGTACTGCGAGGGGACCGAAAGCGACGTCTCGGGGGTGACCGTTTGGCCGGGATCGATTCCGCCGACCTGTACCTCCCGCTCGTCGGCGACGATGCCCGAGTCGACCTGCCTGGCCTTGACCACGAGGCGCATGTCGCCGGCCGGCGCGTCGCCCCTGTTGGTCAGGTACGTCGAGACCGACAGCGTCGACCGGTTGCCCTCGGCCGCGGCGACGCTGTACTCGACGACGGGCAACTCACCGCGGGCAAACCGGTGGAAATCCACGGGCACGTCCGCGTAGGCGGGCGTCAGCGTGGCGGTTCCCCGCACTTCCTTGGCGCCGGTCGCCCGCCGTTCGCCGTCGCGGTAGACGATGGCCTCGACGCGGTAGCCCCCACCCCGCTCGACCGTGAGTGTTCCCGGGACCGACACCTCGCGGTCACCGCTGACCCGACCGACTTCGACCCGCTGGCTGTCGGTCACCAGCCCCGAGTCGAGTCCGACGGCCCGGAACTCGACGGTGACGTTCTCGGAGACGCCCCGCCGGTGGGCCAGGCGGACGTCCGTCTCCAGTTCGACGGTCTCGCCGCCGACCCTGCCGTCCGTGATGACGATCTCCTGCAACCGCAGGTCGCCCTCGAGTACCTCGTCGGACCGGTCTGCGAGGGCGCCGGGGACAAGGGCGGCACCGAGGACCGTGGCCGTCACGAGAGCCACTGTGGCTCCCGCGAGTAGCCACTCGCGTTCCATGATTTCGACCTGAGCGGGGCGTGATAAGTGTCTTGTGTCGCGTCTCACGACGAGCAACGATGCCCCAGTCGACTACTCCTCGTCGGCGTCGCCGCCGTCGATATCCACGTCGGGGAGCGTGAGGACGTTCTCCCGTCCGAGGCGGAACGACTCGATGTCGCCGTCCTCGCGGAGGTCGCCGACGACCTGGCTGGTCTTGGCCGCGGTCCAGTCGAGTTCCTCGGCGACGGCCTTCTGTTTCATCCGCCCGCCGTTCTCCTCGAGCAACCGGAGCACCCGCTCCTCGTTGCTCAGCAACTCCGGCGGCGGTCCCTCCTCGCCGTCGTCCCCGCTCGCGTCTCCCCCCTCAGCCGCGGCCGCCCCGGACTCGTCGCCAGTACTGCCACTACCTAGCGAGACTGGCATCGAGACCGCCCCACGTCGACTCACGACCCAGGCACCCCCCAGCAGTACCACGACAATGGCCACGAGAATCGGGACGACCGGCAGTCCACTTCCACCCGCGGCCGGCGTCTTCGACCCGTCGCCGCCGTCGCCGTCACCGCCGCCGGAGCCCGCGGGTGTGCCGGCTGGTGTCTCGCCAGCCGGAACGAAGACTGCCCGCGGTTCACCGGCGTCGAAGTCTCGCTGGCCCTGCCAGACGGCCTCGCTTGCCTCGGTTCGGGTCGGTCCCGGGGACGCCGAGTCGAGGACGTACCCATCCGGAGCGAGCAGTCGGAGCGACGTCCGCGAATCGAGGAACAGTCGGTCGACGGCGTCGCCGGCCAGCACCGTCTCGTCGTCGACGGCCGCGAAGTTCGTCCACGTCAGCCGGTAAGTGACGACGCCGAACTCGACCTGGGGCTGTGACTCGCGGCGCGTCTCGACGGTCACGTTCTCGACGGCCATCTCGCGGCCCGTCGCGTTCTCGGCGCCGGCGACGGTCCGTTCCATCCGCTCTCTGAACGGGTCGACGTACGGCGACGGGTCCGACTCGACGTCCGCCGAAAGATTCTCGAAGGCCTGCGTGGCGTTCCCGTCGTCCAGCCGGAGCCGGTAGGTGACCGTCCAGCGGGCGTCACCGTCGGCGGCGATGTCGGCCCGCAGCGTTACCGAGTCGGCGTCGATGTCGACTTGCGAGGGAGGCTGGACTGCGCCCGCAGGTCCTGCTGGTCCGGCCCCTGCGAGGAGGAGTCCACCCGCGAGTGCCACCACGAGAAGCGCCACGAGGCCTGCTCTGTCCGGCATTCGTCACGCGGGTTCGTATCGCACCCTGAAACCGTTTGTTGCTCACGGCCGGCCAGAAGGGATTTGTCCGCCCCCCTCCGAGCCCCGACCATGCGCGGGGAGATCGAAGCCGAGACGCTCCTGAAAGTCGTCCTGGTGCTCGCTGTCGTCTGGCTCGCCCTCGAAGTGCTCGAGGTGTTCCTCGAGACACTCCGGTTCATCCTCGCACCGCTCCCGAAACTCGTGGGCCTCGCTCTCATCGTCCTCGTCGTCCTGTACCTGCTCGACCGGATCTGACAGCACCGCTCCGGCCGAGCGACGGCCTTTTGCTGCTCTCGGCACTTCCCGGGGACGTGTACAGCCTGAACGCGCCCCTCCCGGGTGCGGTGTCCGCGCTGGCCTCGGACCTGGCGCGGGACCTCCCGGCCGCTCGCGCCCGCCGCCGCGAGACACACGGGCTAGTCGTGAAACGGCTCGGCGGCGGCGACCGCGCGGCCTTCCAGCGACTGGCCGCTCGCGCCCGCGAGGCCCTGGCCGGCGCCCCGGCCGTCGAGGCGCGGGTGACCGGCGTCGACTACTTCCCCGACGCGGCCGCCGGCCCCTCGCCGGTCGTCTACCTCGCCGTCGAGAGCCCCGGGCTGGAAGCGCTGCACCGCCGCCTGCTGGACGCGTTCGACCCCGTCGAGGGCATCGAGGGCGACGCCTACGTTCCCCACGTGACGGTCGCCCGCGGCGGGACCCTCGCGGCCGCGAAGCGCCTCGCCGAACGCGAGGTCGACCCCATCGAGTGGGCGGTCACCGAACTCGTCTTCTGGGACGCCGAGCGCGAGGTGACCGCCGGAACCGTCTCCCTGCCAGCGTGACCGACACCTACATGCGCCCGCGCCGACCAGACCACCGTATGTACGTCGGACGCTTCCTCGTCGTCGGCCCCGACCTCGGCGCCTACCGCGTCTCTTCGCGGTCGTTCCCGGACCGCCGCGCCGTCGAGCGCGGGGACACCGTGACGGTCGGCCCCACGGCCGACGCCCCGGAGACGGACAACCCCTACATCGCCTACAACTGCGTCCGCCTCACAGAGCGTGGCGCCGTGCTGGGCAACGGCTCGCACGTCGACCCCATCGCGGAGAAACTCGCGCTGGACTACCCGGCCCGGGACGCGCTGGCCGAGTCGCTCCTCGCCCTGGATTTCGAGAAAGACGACTACGACACCCCCCGCATCGCCGGTGTCGTCGGCCTCGCTGAGGACCCCACCGCCCCCGCCGACGGATACGGTGCCCTCGTGGGTATCGTCCGCAGGGACGCACTTTTCGTCGAGGCAATCGAGGGGGAGACGCTGGTGGCGACCTACGAGCGGAACAGCCCCGAACCGTTCCCGCTGGCGGCCGACGACGCCGCCGGCGCCGCCCGCGAACTGTTCGACCACGAGTTCGACCACGCCGTCTGTGCCGCCGCCGTCGGCGTCACCGACGACGGGTTCGAGACCGCGGTCGTCAACGGGCCCGCCGACGACGGCCAGTGATCGTCCCGAGGGTCGACGGCTACTCCTCGCGTTCGTCGTTCCCGTCCGCGCCCCCTTCGTCGTCGACCGGCTGGTCCCCGTCACCGATGTCGACGACCATGTCGACCTTCCACCCCGACCTCCCGGGGTCGTTCATCCGCACGTCGTTCCAGTCCTCGGCCGGTTCCGTCGGCTCTGTGAACGTGTCGTCGGCCATCTACTACCCGGTGGCGCCCGGGCCGGATAAGTCCCGCGCGAAGACACACCAGGACACCACCCGGCGGAGACTGTCACACGGAGACGACCTCGTCGACGAGTGCCCGGACCTCGGCGGCCGTCCCCTCGTCGAGGGGCTGGAGTGGCGACCGGACCTGGCCCGCGGGAACGTCCCGATGGCGCATCGCGGCCTTCACGGCGGGGACGCCATGCCGGGAGGTGATGGCCTCGTTGAGTTCCACCGCGGTCGCACAGAGCTCGCGGGCACCCGCGTGGTCGCCGGCCGCGTGGCGCTCGCGGACATCGGAGGCGAGGCCGGGGACGACGTTGGCAAGCGCCATCACGCCGCCGTCTGCGCCCGCGTCCAGCGCCGTCGCGTAGAGGCTGCCCGACCCGACGAAGAGGTCAAAGCCGGGGCCGGCCACCCGCCGCTCGCGCCCGAACCGGATCATGTCGCCCGAGGAGTCCTTCATGCCCGCGACGTTGTCGTGGGCGGCCAGCGCGCCGACCGTCTCGGGGTCCAGCGCCGTGCCCGTCTTCGAGGGGACGCTGTAGAGATAGATTGGGAGGTCGCTCGCCTCGGCCAGGCGCTCGTAGTAGGCCCGCAGTCGGTCCTGGCCGTGCGAGAAGTAGAAGGGCGTGACGACCAGGGCCCCGTCGGCGCCGGCCTCGCGGGCCCGGTGGGTCGCCTCGCGGGTCTCCGCCAATCCGGGATGGCCCGTCCCCGCGAGCACCGGCACCGACACCTCGTCGGCGACGATCCGGACGACCTCGGCACGCTCCGTTGCGGTCATGAGTTCGGCCTCGCCGTTCGAGCCACACGGCACTACGAAGTCGACGCCGCCGTCGACGACCCACCGGCAGACTGCCCGCAGGCCCGCCTCGTCGACGCCGCCGTCGTCGAAGGGCGTGACGAGGGGGACGCCGGTCCCGCTCGGGCGTCGGCCCGCTCCGGTTTCGGTCACGTCTCGGCCTCCTCGAGTGTCGCGAGCGCCGTCCCGACGGAGGCGTCGTCGTGGACGATGGCCGAGACTGCGGCAGTCATCGCGCCGGGGGCCTCGTGCTGGAAGACCGACCGGCCCATAGAGACGCCCGCCCCGCCGGCGTCGATGACGCCCCGGACCTGCTGGAGCATCTCGCGGTCGGTGCGGGGGCTGCCGCCGGCGGCGATGACCGGGCAGGCGGTGGCGGCGACCACGCGCTCGAAACTGTCAGCGTCGCCCGAGTAGGCGGTCTTGACGACATCGGCCCCGAGTTCCTCGCCGAGCCGTACTGCGTGGGCGAGACTCTCGGCGTCACCTTCGTCGATACCCGGGCCCCGGGCGTAGGTCATCGCCAGGACGGGCACGCCCAGTTCGCCCGCTTCGGCGGTAACCTGGGCCAGGTCCTCGATCTGTTCCGGTTCGGAGTCGCTGCCGACGTTGATGTGATACGAGACGGCGTCGGCCCCCGCCCGGACCGCCTCGCGGACGGTCCCGGTGATCCGCTTGTCGTTGGCGTCGGGCCCCATCGTCGTCGAGGCGTTCAGGTGGACGACGTAGCCCGCACCGTTCCGGTTGGGATGGACCCGCTCGGCCAGCCCCTTCTGTGTCAGGACCGAGTCGGCACCCGCCGCAGTCACGGCGTCGATGGTCGACTCGATGTCCCGCAACCCGTCCGTGGCGCCGATGGTAATGCCGTGGTCCATCGGCACGTTCAGGTACCGCCCCTCTGTGCCGATCCGATCGAGACGTGCGCTGATACCGGTGTGCATCTACCGCCAGTCGATGACCCGCCTGCAAGAGCGTTGCGTTCCGCCACGGTCTGTCGAAACGCCTTTTACCGGACGGCGGCGTGGGCGGGTATGGACGCTGTGGTCGTCGGCGGCGGAATCATCGGCGTCTCGTCGGCGTACTACCTGGCACGCCGCGGCGTGGACGTCACGGTTCTGGAACGAGCGAGCGTCGGGGCGGGCAACACGGGCCGGGCCAACGGCGGCATCCGCGCGCAGTTCTCCTCGCCGGTCAGCGTCGCCCTCTCGAACGAGAGCATCGCTGTCTGGGAGGACTTCGAGGAGGGGTTCGGCGTCGACATCGGCTACCGCCGGCCAGGGTACATGTTCCTCCTCCGCGAGGAGTCCACTGCAGAGCAGTTCCGCGAGAACGTGACCGCACAGAACCGCCTGGGCGTCCCCAGCGAGTTCCTCACACCCGAGGAGGCCGCCGAACACTGCCCCGGTCTCCGGGCCGAGCAGTTTTGCGGGGCCACTTACTCGCCGACCGACGGCTTCGCGGACCCGAACCTCGCGCTCCAGGGCTTCGTCGGGGCCGCCCGCGAGGCGGGCGCCGCGGTCCGCACCGATACCGAGGTGACCGACGTCCGGACCGAGGGCGAGCGCGTGACCGGCGTGGAGACGGACGCGGAGAGCGTCGCAGCGGACTACGTAATAAACGCCGCGGGCGCGTGGGCCCGCCGGGTCGGGAAGATGTCCGGCCTGGACCTGCCTGTCTCGCCCCGGCGCCGGCAACTCGCCGTTCTGGACCCGGCGACACCCGTTCCGGGCGCGACGCCGTTCGTGGTCGACGTCGACGGTGACGCCCACTTCCGGCCCGAGCGGGCGGGCGCTGTCGTCGCGGGCGGTCGATTCTCCGAGGCTGATCCGGCGGTCGATCCCGATACGGTCGACGAATCGACGTCCCTCGAGTGGGCCGCACAGGTCGTCGAGTCGCTGGCCGATGTGGCTGACTACTTCGGCCCGGAGACCCGGGTCAGGCGCGGCTGGGCCGGCGTCTACGCCGTCACGCCCGACCACCACCCCATCATCGAGGAGACCCGCCCCGGCTTCGTCAACGCCGTCGGTTTCTCGGGACACGGGTTCATGCAGTCGCCAGCGACCGGCCGGATCGTCGCCGAACTCGTTGTCGACGGCGAGGCCTCCCTGGTCGACGTCTCCGACCTCGGGGCCGACCGCTTCGAGCGTGGCGAACACCTCCACGAGGGGACCGTCATCGACTGAGCGCACTCACGACACCATGCCCGACCCGGACATCACCCTCGAACCGGCGACCCACGCCGACCGGCCGTACGTCGAGTCGCTCCTGGAGAGCTGTGTCCGTCGTCCGCGGTCTGTCTGTGCACGTCTGTGTGACACCGCACGATCGGCGACGATTCTGCTTGGACCGACCGTATATGTGGCTGAAGCCCATATACCTCGGTGTATGAGTCATCGGTTACCCCACCACGACGGACGCTCCTGGATAGATGAGCGGTGACGACCAGTCTCCTCCTTCAGAGACCCCGGCCGACCGTGTCGGGCGCGGGTTCCCGGGGTCGGTAGCAGAACAATACTCGCTCGTCGTAGGCCGGTTCGTCCACGGGATCGAGCTGGCGGCCGCAACCGTTTTTGCCATCCTCTTCGCGGTCGGAGTCGTCGATCTGACGCTCCAGATCATCCAGTCCGCGAGGTCGGGTAGCATCACCGATCCGCTCGTGGTCATCGGTTTCATAGACACGGGGCTCCTCCTGTTGATCATTGTCGAGGTGTACCAGACGGTACTCGCGTACGTGGAGGAGAACGACACCCGACGAATCGTCCGGCTGGTCATCTACACCGGTGTCATCGCGATGGTCAGGAAAGCCATCATTTTCCGGACGAGCGAGTATGCCACGCTCGAAGACGCTCTGTTGGCTGCGGGCTCCTACGCGGTAATCATTTTCGCGCTGGTCGCACTGCTCTTTGTCGAGCGTATCTACGGAGACGACTCCTCGCTGCTGTCCGACGTATCGTCCTGATAGTGATTGCTGTCGTCCGTTACCGGATCGACCGCACGACGTACCGCGGTCGATCCAGTAATGAACGACAGCAATCCGTCTGAGTCGTCGTTCCCGTTCGGGCGTTCACCGGAGTAACCAGGGGCCACGCAGGAATCGCGAAAGCGCACCATCCCACAGCCGGGGCGTTCTGGCTGGGCTCGGCACCCGTGGCGGGGTAACACACACCGCTTCCGAGGGCAACGCACTTTTGCTCGCGGGCCGGGAAGGGTGGCCATGGTCGAGGAGAAACTGGCGGCCGCGCGGGCGGACCTGGCCGACCGCGAGGGAGTCCTCGTGGCCTTCTCCGGCGGGGTCGACTCCAGCGTCGTCGCCGCCATCGCCCACGACGCCCTGGGCGCGGACGCCGTCGCCTGTACCGCCAAAAGCGAGACCCTCCCCGCCGAGGAACTCGACGACGCCCGGCAGGTAGCCGACGAGATCGGTATCCGCCACGAGATCGTGGAGTTCTCGGAACTCGACAGCGACGCGTTCGTCCGCAACGACGACCAGCGCTGCTATCACTGCCGGTCGATGCGCCTCTCTGCGATGTTCGACCGCGCAGCCGACCTCGGGATCGATGTCGTCTGTGACGGCACGAACGCCTCCGACCCCGGCGAGGGTCACCGTCCCGGACTGCAAGCGGTCGAGGAACTCGACGCCTACTCGCCGCTGCTCGAACACGACATCTCCAAGGAGGAGGTCCGGGATATCGCCCGCCACTACGACCTCTCTGTGGCCGACAAACCGTCGATGGCCTGCCTGTCCTCGCGGATTCCGACGGGCCTGGAGGTGACCGAACAGCGGCTCACCCGCGTCGAGAAGGCCGAGCGCCTGCTCCGGACCTGGGGGTTCGAGCAGTTCCGCGTGCGCGACCACGACGGCCTGGCCCGCATCGAGGTCGGGGAAGAGGAACTCGACGTCGCACTCGACCCCGACTTCGTCCGTGCGGCCCGCGACCACGTCGCCGACCTCGGGTTCGACCACGTCACACTCGACCTGCACGGCTACCGGACCGGGAGCGTCAGTCCCGCCGACGAGGACGCCGAGGCCGCGCCGGGGGCCGACCCGTCCGGGGTCGACCCGCTCGACGCGGACTGACCGCACTGCCCCCGCCGCGGACCGCTACGCCTCGCTCGTCCCGAGCGCCAGCGCCAGCAACAGCCCGTCCCCGCGCTCGAAGTGGCCGTCGAGCCGGTCGAGCCGGTCGAACCCCCGGTCGGCGTAGAACGCCCGGGCACCGTCGTCGTCGGCCAGGACCGTCACCCGGAGCTGGTCGTATCCCGCGGCTGTCAGCCGCTCGCGGAGCGCAGCCAGGAGCCGGGTGCCGTGTCCCTCGCGTTGCCTGGCCGGGTCGACGGCCAGTTCCGGCACGTACGCCACCGACTCGCCGTCGGCCACGACGACGGCGTACCCGACGGGGCTGTCGACGTCGACGACGGGGACGGATAGTGGCCCGTCGACGGCTGCCGCCAGGAGTTCGGGCCAGGGTTCGGCCAGGGCCTGTCGCTGAATCTCCCGGAGTCGCGGGAGGTCGGCGGGCTCGCCGGGGCGGATCATAGCGCCGTCAGTCCGACTGCGACG
>PXSU01000101.1 GCA_003022745.1 Halobacteriales archaeon SW_9_67_25 | reverse complement strand
TCGATCTCGTCTTCTTCGACGACGAGGCCACACTCTTTACAGACCGTCTCCCCGTGTTCGGCGTCCGAGACGAGCCGGCCACCACACTCGGGACAGACGAGTTCCTCGCTGGCTTCTGTGTCCTGTTCGTCGGCCTCGCGTTCGCGCGTGTTCTGTCGCGTCGTGGTGTCAGTCATTGGGTGGTGTCGGATGCGTGGTTGTGTCGGATTCCGCAGTGTCTCGGCGTCTGGTGGCGCCTGCCATCGAGTGCTGGAGGGGTTCGTTCGAGCCCGGGAAAACGTTTGAGTTCATTAATCTGTTGGTAGCAGAGCAACTTAAGTTCTTCGGCCTCTCGCGCCCCGTAGGCCGTCGAAATCGGGCGCGAACGCGGGTATCGAAACCCTTACCGCCGGCCCCCCGCACCAGCCAGTCATGAGCGAATCCCCCGTCGACCCCGACCAGGTCCGCCACGTTGCCTCGCTGGCGCGCGTAGACCTGGACGAGGAGGAAGTGGCCGAGTTCACCGAGCAGTTCGCGGACATCCTCGGGTACTTCGAGACCCTGGACGAGGTCCCCGAGGTCGAACGGGAGCCCGAACTGACGAACGTCATGCGCCCCGACGATGAACGCGAGGGGCTCTCACAGGCCGAAGCCCTCCGGAACGCCCCCGACACCGAGGACGGACATTTCAAGGGGCCGCGGGTGTCCTGATGGCGTACAACGCCTACATCACCGAACAGCGCATCGAGGGCGCCGACGAGGGGCCGCTGGCCGGCCGGACGGTCGCCGTCAAGGACAACATCTCGACGGCAGGGGTCCGGACGACCTGCGGGTCGGCGATGCTCGAGGAGTACGTCCCGCCCTACGACGCGACGGTCGTCGAGCGCCTCAAGGAAGCGGGTGCCACCATCCCCGGCAAGACCAACATGGACGAGTTCGGGATGGGTACGACCACCGAGACGTCGTCGTTCGGACCGGTCGAGAACCCCGCTGCCGAGGGGTACGTTCCCGGCGGGTCCTCCGGCGGGTCGGCCGCGGTGGTCGCCGCCGGCGACGCCGATATGGCGCTGGGCTCGGACACGGGCG
The DNA here is from genome assembly GCA_003022745.1 of Halobacteriales archaeon SW_9_67_25. GTDB lineage: Archaea > Halobacteriota > Halobacteria > Halobacteriales > Haloarculaceae > SW-9-67-25. Next base: position 1,987 of record PXSU01000101.1, on the reverse strand, counting down.
GGTCGGTCCGGTGTCCCGCTGCCTTCTGCGGCGTGGTCGGCATCAAGCCCACCTACGGGCTGGTCTCGCGGTACGGCCTGATCGCCTACGCGAACAGCCTCGAACAGATCGGCCCCATCGCGCCCACCGTCGAGGCGGCCGCCGAACTGCTGGAGGTCATCGCCGGCCCCGACGACCGGGACGCTACCACCAGGGACGCGAGCGAGGCGCTGGGAGCGGGCGCGGAGACCGCCGGAACCGGCGACGGGGACGGCGGCTACGACTTCGTCTCCGCGGCGGACGGCGACGTCGACGGCATGGAGGTCGGCGTGCCGACGGAACTGCTCGATGGCGCCGACGACGCGGTCGTCGAGCAGTTCTGGGCGGCCATCGACGACTTGGAGGCGGCGGGCGCCAGCTACCACGAGGTCACCCTCCCGAGCCTCGAACACGCAGTCGAGGCCTACTACGTCATCGCCACCTCGGAGGCCTCTTCGAACCTCGCCCGCTTCGACGGTGTCCGATACGGCGTCTCGGGCGGGTACGACGGCGACTGGAACGAGGCTTTCGCCCGGGTCCGCGAGGAGGGCTTTGGCCCCGAAGTGAAGCGTCGCATCCTCCTGGGAACGTTCGCGCTTTCGGCGGGCTACCAGGACAAGTACTACAGGAAGGCCCAGGACGCCCGGGCGTGGGTCAAGCAGGACTTCGACGAGGCGCTCGAGGCGGCGGACGTGCTGGCCTCGCCGACGATGCCGGTCCCGCCCCTGGAGCGGGGCGAGAGCTTGGAGGACCCGCTGCAGATGTATCTCGCCGACGCCAACACCACGCCGGTCAACCTCGCGAACCTGCCGGCTATCTCGGTGCCGGCGGGCGAAACCGGTGACGGCCGACCCGTGGGCCTCCAGCTGGTCGGCCCCGCTTTCGGCGAGCAAGCGGTCATCCGGGCCGGCAGCGCCCTCGCGTAGGTGCCGGGCGGGCCAGCGGGCGCAAGGTCCAAGATAATACGTCCCGTATCGCGGTCACAGCAGATGGATGGAAGCGAGCGTGTCCCGGAGGCGACGTTCGCAACAGCCCTCGGGGAACTCGATCCGCCGGCGCTGGCTGCCTTCGCGGCCGAAGTCTACCGGGCAGCTGGTGACGAAGTGGCCCTCGACGCCCCGGACCTGACTGTCGAAACTGACGGGGACGCGGTCCGGATGCGGGCCGTCAGCGGCGAGGCCGCCGCGCCGCCGGACGTCGACGCCGTCGTGAGCGCGGACCCCGAGATCGACCCCGAAAGTCCGGTCGTCGGTCCCACCGACCTCCGCCAGCGGGTACTCTACGCGCTCGACCCCGGGACCGCCGACGAACTCTGTGAACGCCACCTCGGCCGGCCGGCGCGCTCGACCGACTACGGTCCCGACGGATCGACCACAGGTGAGGAGGCGGCGGGCCAGTCACCGACGCGGACGACCGCCGACGGGCCCGGCGCCGCGGCGGCCGGCGGCCATCACGCCGCATCCGACGGTATGGAGCAGTCCGTCGACCCGCTGTCGGGAACGCGGCTGGCGAGGCTTTCGGCGCTGGTGGGTCCCCAGGCCGCACTGCTCGGCGTGCTCGTCGCCGTCGTGCTCGTGACTAGCGTGGGCGCGGTGTACGTCGGCGGACTCGTTCCCGCCGGCGAGGATGCGCCAGCAGACGGCGGACCAGTCACCCCGACCGCCACGCCGGCGGGAACCGGCGACCGCGGCGCGGGGACAGCCACTCCCACCGGAGTGGAGGGACGCGACTGGGGCGGCTGGGAGGCCATCCCGAACGGACTGCCCAACTCCGGGGAGACGGCGACGCCGACCTCCGACGGGAGCGACGGCGAGGGGCGGGCCGTCCGTGACCTGGGGACCGACCGGTACGCCGACCTGGCGCCGACCTGCGAGCGGTCGTTCCTGCACGTCGTCCAGATCCAGATGAACGCGCTGAAGTACAACGACAACGCGACGAACGACGGCGTCCGGACGGTACGGCGGTTCGC
>PXSU01000100.1 GCA_003022745.1 Halobacteriales archaeon SW_9_67_25 | reverse complement strand
CGCGAGCGCGAGGACCTCATCGCACGGGAGGTCCGGGCCGCCGCCTTCGAGACCGTCGAGGACGGCCACCGCCGGACCTGGGACGTCGAGGGCATCCAGGTCGAGATAGCCATCGAACCCCGCGAGCGGAGCGTGGCCTGACTCTATTCGGCAACGGCGGTGTCGGCCTGGCGTGTCAGTTCGTAGACGCGCCGGACTACTCCGTGGTAGTGCTCGTGGTCCGTCTCCAGCCATCTCGCGTACAGGTCCCCGACCCGACGCTCACAGCCGACGACGACCACCCTCTGTTCGGTCTCGCCCCGACGCGCCCGTCCGCTCCGTGTCTGTCTCCCCCCTCGTTCGACACCGCCAGACGGTGACGGTCTCAGATCGCCGCTGTCGGGGTCGATCCCACCGTTGGCGAAGGCGTGGGCGCCCCGCTCTCGCCATCGCCGCCCTGCGGTCCCCTCGTGAGTCCGCTCGCGAGTGCCGTTCCCACCGTCCCCGGTATCGGCCGTCTGTTCGGTCATGAGAACCCACGCGAGGGTAGAAAGAGACATATTGTATACATTTTCCCAAGACTGACCATTCTCCGACCCAAATTCGTCCCAAATGCCGTCGTGGCAGTCCGCGCCAGCGGTTGCACGGTCCGGGTCGGGGGCTCCATTCGGCGGGACGCTGGGGAACGCCGATGGGGGAGCCGAGAGTCCGAGAAACCAGTCTGTCGGTCACAGCCGTTCCAACTGTGGGTACGGACGACGCCGCGTTCGACACCCCGCTTGGCGTCCACACTGCCGGACTGTCCGACAGAAACATAATATAAATACACAAAAATTAAAAAACACTATTTTTACGAGAAAACAGATACTCAACCGAACTATATTTAATAAGAAATATTATACTTATTGTAATAGTCAAATAAATGGAATCGTACTGCGGGGCCTCGGATGTCGTGCGGTCGATCCGGTAACGAACTACAGCAATCACTACCAGTATCGACGCGGCCGGTGGCCGGGCGTGGTCGTCGGCGTATGGGGTGGACATCGAGGCGTCAGTGTCGGACGCCCACAGGCACATTTTCGTGATGGCCTTTATCGGCAGCGACCTGCCGAAAAACGACGGCTTCTACCGTCCGTTCGAGACGGTCACGCCCGAGGGCTCGATGGTCAACCCGGTCGAGGCCGTCACGTTGCGCGTGACCGGCGAGGTACCCACGCCGCCGCTCTGTGACGAAGCTGACGCGACAGAGGAGGCCACAGAGCGTGGGACACAGGCGGTCTACTTCGGGGCGCAGGGTACCCACGAGACCGATGTCTACTGGCGACCCGCCCTCCCGGTCGGCACGACCGTCGAGGGACCGGTGTTGCTCGAAGGGACCGGCAGCACGGCCATCGTCCCTCCGGACGCCACCGCGACTGTCACCGACGACGGGTCGATACTCGTCGAACTAACCAGCTCGGCAGCCGAGTAATCAGCAAAAAGTCTAGTCGTCCTGCGTCGTGATGTCCGCAGACAGCCCCTGGGCCATCTGGATGTCCTTCGAGTTGTTGACCGTCCAGGCGGTCCGCTCGGTCACGGCCTCGATGGCCTCGCGGGCCGAGGGCGCGCCCTTGCCCGATTTTCCGACGCCGCCGAAGGGGAGCTGGACCTCGGCGCCGATACAGGGCAGGTTCGCGTAGGCCAGCCCGGCCTTCCGGGTGTCGCGGTAGTGGTTGATCTGGCGGTAGTCCTCGCTGATGATCGCGCCGGCCAGCCCGTAGGGGACGTCGTTGTGGATCTCCATGGCGCGCTCTATGTCACCCGAGTACTCGATGAGCGCGACGTGGGGGCCGAAGACCTCCTCGTGGATGCACCGCAGGTCGGGGTCGTACTCGATTTCGTAGACGAAGGGACCGACCCAGTGGCCGTCCGCGTAGCTACCGCTACGCTCCGGACTGGCGGCGGTAGCCGCCCCGTCCTCGTGGCCGTCCGGAATCTCCTCGTCGTCGAGTTCGGCCCGGTCGACGAGCACGTTCGCGCCCTCGGTGCGTGCCAGTTGGTTGTACCTGTGGAACTTCTCGACCTGGCTCTCGTCGACGACCGGGCCCATGAAGGTGTCCTCGTCGAGGGGGTCGCCGACAGCCATCTTCCCGGCGAGGTCGACGAACTCGGCTTTGAACTCGTCGTAGATGTCCTCGTGGACGATGAGGCGTTCGCTCGATACGCAACGCTGGCCGGTCGTCTTGAACGAGGACATCACTGCCGAGTGCAAGGCGACGTCCATGTCCGCCTTTTCTGTGATGATGATGGCGTTCTTGCCGCCCATCTCCAGGGAGACCTGGCGGCCGGGCTGGCCGCCGATCTTCGCGTCGATCTTGTGGCCGACCTCCGCGGACCCGGTGAAGAGAACCGTATCCACGCGCTCGTCTTCGACGATGGCGTTGCCGGCGTCGCCAAAGCCCTGCACGAGGTTGAACACGCCGTTGGGGACGCCCGCGTCGGTCATCATCTCGGCGATGATCTGCCCACACCAGGGGGTCTGCTCGGCGGGCTTCCAGACGACCGTGTTGCCCTCGACCAGCGTGATCGCCATGTGCCAGAAGGGGATCGCGACCGGGAAGTTCCAGGGCGTGATACAGCCGACGACCCCGCGGGGCTGGCGGCGCATGTAGGCGTCCTTGCTGGCGATCTCGGAGGGGACGATGTCGCCGTGGGGGTGGCGGGCGTTGCCCGCGGCCCACTCGACCATGTGCCAGGCCTCGACGACGTCCGCCTTCCCCTCGCTGATCTCCTTGCCACACTCCATGGTGACGATCTCGCCGAGTTCCTCGGTCCGGTCGCGGAGTTCGTGGTAGACCTGCCACAGCACCTCGGCACGGTCGATGTAGGACATCGAGCGCCACTCCTCGAAGGCCGCCTCGGCGGCGTCGACGGCCCGCTCGACGTCGGCCTCGGTCCCGCGGACGAACGTGCCCAGCGTCTCGCCCGTGGCGGGGTTCTCGCTGGTGAACGTCTCCTCGCCGGTCCCGTCGGTCCACTCGCCGTCGATGTAGTGGCGGTGGATCTCGGTTGCTTGCTCGCTCATATCCTAGGGGAGACGGGACACCGTCAAAAACCCTCCG
>PXSU01000099.1 GCA_003022745.1 Halobacteriales archaeon SW_9_67_25 | reverse complement strand
CGGGGCCGTCGTCGCGGCCGTACAGGGAGAGGATGGTAACGATAGCGCGTACCGCCGTCGTCACTCCCCGGGCGGCCGGTAGAACAGCGCGTAGCCGAGACTCCCGGATGCCGGCAGGCTCCCGGCCCCGAGCGCAGTCGCCATCCCGACCGGTGACAGCGCGCCCACGAGTGCGCCCAGCGCGAGCGGGAGCGCTATCACCGCAAGCGACGCGTCGTGCCGGGAGACGTCCGTGACGCTCATCGTGTGACGAGCCACGTCTCCCGAGTAATTAAATATTATTACTCACTCCAGCTGATCTCACCGATTTTACCGCTTATCCTGTCTCCCGGTTTGTTGACGGTGGTGAACACGGGTACTGTCGTAATCACGTTCACCTCGCAAATAACGAGTGAGATCATCCAATTTCCGCGTGATTATGGTAAAATTTTCACCCAGCGGGGATTTGAACAAATTAGGTGCTGGGGAGGATGTGAAGGAGGCCTATTTACACATCGGACAGTTCGTATCTTCCAAAAGTCGTAATTAATGGTATACTCGGTGCTGTCGTCTATCACGCCTACCGGCAGTTCGACGCCGCCGCCCGCGAGCGCGACGAGGCCACGTTCGCCATCTACCGGAAACTGCACGCGTTTCTGGTGGTGCTGTGGCTCGTCTATCCGGTTATCTGGATCGTCGGCCCCAACGCCGTCGGCGTGATGGACGTCGAGACGACGGCGCTCGTGGTCTCCTACATCGACATCGTCTCGAAAGTCGGGTTCGGGCTGATCGCGCTGAACGGCTACGTCGTGACCGCGGACCGGGACCTGGAGATTGCCGAGACGACGCCGGCCGATTGATACCGGCCGGGATGGCGAAATTCTCGGAAGACCTGCAGCCGGCAGTATTAACCCCCCGGCACTCTCGACTCCGGGCATGGACGTTGCTGTGCTGGGAGCAGGGGCTGCAGGCCGGGCAATCGCCCAGCTCTGTGCGGTCGCCGGTCACCCGGTTAGCCTCCACGACGGGACGGCGGCCGCCGCGATGGACGGAATAGACACGGTCGAACAGCGCCTCGACGCGGCCGTCGACACCCGCGGGCGTGAGGCCGGTACCCGCGCGAGCGCCGTGGAGAACCTCCAGGCGACGACCGGGCTGGAGGCCGCCGTCGCGGACGCCGACGTCGTGCTGGAGACGGCGACAACCGAGTCAGGGGCCCTGCAGAAACGGTTTGCGGACATCGAGGACCACACCGACCGGGAGACGCTCCTCGTCCCGACGACCGGTGTGGCCGTCACCGCGGCCGCGGCCGGCCTTCGCCACCCCGACAGGGCCGTCGGGATGCGGTTCCAGGACCCCCTCAAGCGGCCCCTGGTGGAGGTCATCGTCGCCGAACAGACCAGTCGCGAAACCTTCGAGCGCGCCACCGCGTTCGTGGACGGCATCGACCGCTCGCCGGTGGCCGTCCGCGACGTACCCGGTGCCGTCGCCACCCGAACGGTCCTCGCGCTGGAGGTCGAGGCCATGCGGCTGGTCGAGGACGGCGTCGCCGGGGTCGAGGCCGTCGACGACGCGGTCCGACTGGGCCACGACCACCCCGTGGGCCCGCTGGAGAGTGCCGACCGTGCCGGCCTGGACCGCCGACTCGAGACGCTGGAGTCTCTCGGCTCCGAACTGGGCGCGCGGTTCGACCCGCCGGAACTGCTCCGGGAACTGGTCTCGGCCGGGACCACCGGGACGGCCGCCGGCGAGGGCTTCTACGTCTGGGAGGACGGCCAGCCGACCGAACCGGCGGTGGCGATTTCGGACCTCCCGGGCCGCGAACGCGGTCCCGACGACCCCGGACGCTGACGGTCAGAGGCGTGCGAGTGCCGACGCTGGCCTCCCCAACGGCGTTTGACAACGCATAAAAGCGACCGGGCGGTAGGGGGGCGTATGAGTGGCAGCGAGCCCGACGGCAAGCGGGTACAGAAGTGCATCTCGTGTGGGATAAACATCGCAGGGACCAGCGCGGCGTCGTTCAAGTGCCCCGAGTGTGGCTACCGGATCTACCGGTGTGCGAAGTGTCGCAAGCAGAGCAACCTCTACGAGTGCCCGGACTGTGGGTTCAGGGGACCCTAACATGGGGAAGGTCGCAGCCCAGTTGAAGGTGATGCCCGATAGCCCCGACGTCGACCTCGACGACCTCCAGGAGCGCCTGGAGCGGTCCCTCCCCGAGGGAGCGAAGATCAACGGGTTCGAACGCGACGACGTGGCCTTCGGGCTGGTCGCGTTGCTCCCGACGGTGATCGTCCCCGACGATGCGGGCGGTACGGACGCCGTCGAGGAAGCCTTCCTCGGCGTCGACGGCGTCGAGTCCGTCTCCGTCGAAAACGTCGGTCGCCTGTAAACGCACGTTTTATACGTCCCAGCGGACAACCCCAGTCCACATGCCCAACTCCAATGGACCACGCCAGGGAACGCGGAACAAACTCAGAAACACGGCGCGTGAACGCGGCACCTCGCCGCCACAGCGGGCCGTCCAGAAGTTCGCCGAGGGCGAGTCGGTCCACCTCAAGATCGACCCGAGCGTGCCCGACGGCCGGTACCATCCCCGCTTCGACGGCCACACGGGAACCGTCGTCGGTCAGCAGGGTGACGCCTACAAAGTCTCGATAGTCGACGGCAGCACCGAGAAGACACTCATCGCCTCCCCGGCCCACCTCCGTGCACAAGACGGCGAGTAGGCGGTTCGATTTCTCTTCGTGGCGTTCACTCGAGTAGCGTGAGGTAGTGGCCGTCCGGGTCGCGGACTCGGACGCCGCTGTCGATGGGTTCGACGGCAAGTGCCTCGTCAGCGAGTGCCTCGGCGCGTCCACCGGGATCGGTCGCGCCGATGCCGACGTCGACGTGGACGCCGCCGCGCGCGTCGGCGAGGCCGAGGTGTGGCTCCCAGAGTTCGATGTCGAACCCCGAGCAACTCAGCCGGACCCGGTTGCGCCCTCGAAGACCCCCGAGACGCCCGCGGCGTCGGTGTCACTCCGCTCGCCGAGTTCGACGCAGTTGCCCTCCGTGTCGTAGAAGTACAGCGAGCGGGCGGAGCCGAACTGGTGCTCGACGAGGTCGAACCGCTCCTCGAGGCGGTCGTACCAGTCGTCGTACTCCCCGGCAGGGACGGTCATCGCGTAGTGGGTGTGGAGGCCCCCACGGGGCACCGTGCTCGGTGCCCGCAAGACCAGGTCCGTCCCGCCGACAGCCAGGGTGGCCTCGGTGTCGGTCTCGCGGCGCACCTCGAGGTCGAGAAACGCCTCGTAGAAGGAGCGCGCGCGGTCGAGGTACTTGACTTCCAGCGCGAGCCAGTGTGGCCCCGAGAGCATGGGCGCACTTCGAGCGCCCGGGGCAAATGTTCTCGGGTCGCCGTGCGGTACCTTGCCCCCGCGTCCGCGCTTTCTCGCTGGTGGAGCGACCCTCGTCCTTTGGGTGGATACCTTTTTACCGGCCGGTCCGTATCAGCGGACATGCCACTGAAGAACTCCGGACCGGCGACGGAATGGACGGAAACCGACCGGTTCGAGGCCGACAATGGGACGGCGACGGGTGGTGTGGGGTGGATCGCACACCCTGCCGAGACCATGCAGCGTGCCAGCCACGCCCTGGCCGTCGACGGCGAGGTGTGGGTCGTCGATCCGATCGACGTACCGGAACTGGACGACCGCCTCGCGGAATTCGGCGATGTCGCGGGTGTGGTCGTCCTGCTGGACCGCCACAAGCGCGATGCTGGGGCAGTAGCACGGCGCCACGACGTCCCGGTCTACCTCCCCGAACCGCTGCGCGGCGTCGCGGGGGACATCGACGCGCCCGTCGAGGGGTTCGCGGGCGAACTCGCCGACACGGGCTACCGGACCCAGACCGTCGTCGACAACTTCGCGTGGACCGAGGTCGCCCTCTACAACCGGGAGGGGGGCGTGCTCGTGGTGCCCGAGGCCGTCGGCACGACCGAGTACTTCCTCGCCGGCGGCGAGCGCCTCGGCGTCCACCCCGCACTCCGGCTGAAGCCACCCTGGTCGCTGGCCCGCTTCGAACCCGACCGGATTCTGGTCGGCCACGGGGCCGGCGTCCACGAGGACGCGGCCGGTGCCCTCCGGGACGCGCTCTCGGGTGCCCGCGGGCGAACTCCCGGTCTCTACCTGAAGAACCTGAAGACGTTCCTCCCGGGCTGAGTGATACGGATTGCTGTCGTTCAGTACCGGATCGACCGCAGGACAGCGAGCGGTCGACCTGGAAAACAGCGACAGCACTCCGTATGAGACACGGGACATAAAGGCGTCGGCACCGTAGGCAGGGTGTGTTGTACGTGACGCGGGGACTCGTCAGGTCGCTGTTGCGACTCGCCAGCGAGCGCGACCCCGAAGGGACGACCATTCCTATCGCAGTGACGTCGTCGGAGGACCTGCCGGAGGCGGACCTCGCGGAGGAAACTCCGGTGTTCACGCACTTCTACATGCCCGAGTCGGGCGGATCGGTCAGCGCCGTCTTCGGTGTCGACCTCGGGACGCCCGCGGGACAGACCCAGGGGCGGTTCGTCTCCCATCCCCAGGGCGACCTCAGACTGTCGACCCGGGACGACCTCCACGAGGTCGTGTTCGTCGCCGTCCCGCCCTACGCCGAGGAGTCACTCGCAGCCTTCGACCGGAGCGGCCGGCGACAGGAGTTTACCGTCCTCGACATCGAACCGCCCGAGGAACGGCCGGCACTCTGAGCGGGCTCGCGGGGTCACCGGCATCCCCGACGGGACGCGTCACTCTAGGTATCCGAGGTCGCGCAACTGCTCGGCGATCTCGGTAAACTCCGCCTCCGTTAGCTGGCCCTCCTGCTGGTGTTTGATGACGATGCTCCGCAGGAGAAAGCGCACGAGGTCGCTCGTACTCGAGAAACTGGTTCCCTCGATGGTATTCTCGACCCGGTCGGCCAGGTCCTTCGGGATCGACACCGTGGTGTACTCGGTCATGCGCCCACAGAGGCCACGCGTCGGCAAAGGCGTTGTGTCACAGTGTCCGGGTCGTGTCCGTCCACTTCGTCGAGAACATCTCGGGGCAGGGATCGGTGTTGTCCGGCGAGAACGTCACCGGGGCGTTTCCCACTGCGAACGGGAGGCTCGGTTCTGTCGTGTCGGTCTCTGTCGGTCCTGTGTCGGGTCGGGGGTGGGGGCGTGTGCTCATGTGGGCTGGGTCTGGGGTCGGTCGCAGGGTACTCGGCCGCAAACGGTTCGGCGGTGGCGCTGTCGGAGAATCAGTGCGGACGTACAGCGCGTACTGCGACCATCATATCCCACCGGATACACCCGCCCCCAATAAAGTTAATGATTTATATCCATGGACGGGCACAACGCCGGTCGCGGCACACGTCCCATACGGGGCGTGTCGTTCTTTGCCGGATCGACCGCAAGATGTCGTGGTCGACCTGGAAAACAGCGACAGCACTCCGTATCACTGACTGTCGACGACGAGCCGTTCGGGATACTCGACGAGGTTCTCGTGGCCGTCCTCGGTGACGACGACGATGTCCTCGATGCGGACCCCGCCCACCTCGGGGTCGTACAGGCCGGGTTCGATGGTGACGACGTGTCCCGGTCGCAGTTCGCCGCCGCCCGGCGAGACCCGCGGGAGTTCGTGGACGTCAAGCCCGACGCCGTGGCCAGTGGAG
>PXSU01000098.1 GCA_003022745.1 Halobacteriales archaeon SW_9_67_25 | reverse complement strand
CTCGGCCCGCGACCGTTGCACGGCGACCAGGCCATCACGGTGGCACACAACTGGCTCGACACCGACGGGTTTCTGCGGTGGTAGTCCGGAAGCGTTTTATCCGCCGCCGGATTTTTTTGGGTGCCAAGCGGGCCGGTAGGGTAGCTTGGTATCCTTCGGCCTTCGGGTGGCCGTAACCGCAGTTCAAATCTGCGCCGGCCCACTTTTGATCACATCGCAACGCCGAGCGGAGCGAAGCGTCCCCCGTGAGTGTCCACTGCGGCTGCGACCGTTCGAGTTTGATGCAGCGGTACGGCACGTCACAGCTGGCCGTGTCTTGAAGACTGTTTCGACCGCGGCCGCTGGTAGAATCTCGTCAGGAGGGAGATTCCGAGGAGTACGACGAACGCGCTGGCGGCTGCACCGACCACGAACTCGGCACCGGGCGCGAGGGAAGTCGAGAGGATACCCCCGAGACCGACGACGAGCAGTCCGAGTGCGGTCGCGAGCGACGTGGCCACGACCGCGCCGGGCCGGTCGGCGATCCTGGCGTGGCTCTCCGTGATGGCGCCGCCGATTGTGCGGCCGTCGAGTACGACGCCAAGAAAGACGAACGGGAGGTACACGATCACCACGAGACCGGGGACGACCAGCAGCCCGAGTCCGAGGGGGAGTGCGAGCAGCCCCACGGCCACGACACCTGTTGCCCGGCCGAACCGCCTCAGGGTCTCCTGTACTGGAACGGGCCGGAGGTCGGAATCCCCGACGGTACCGACCGAGCGCACGAATAGTGCCAGCGAGCACACGGCCAGGACCCCGGTAGCGAGGACCAACCCGCCGGCAACCAGGGGCGCAAGCGAGACTGCAACGGCGTATTCGTACTGCACCGACGGCTGGACATGCGCAGCCATGTCCGAAAGAAAGCCGTTGAGCGCGACGTTCAGGGCAGCGACCAGCACGACGAAGGACAGCCCCGGGATCACCGGGTGCCAGTACCGGTCTATCGAGAGGGTCGCGCCAGCCGAATCCATCTGTGAGGCCATGCGGGTAGCTTGTGCCTCACCTGTGGTATAATTTTTTATCCGCATTTTATATATATTTTATTATATTTTCGTCGTTAGGCAGTATAGATCTTGAAAATCGATTTTTGTGTCTGACGTGCGTCAGACATGACCTATACATTTATTGTTAGGTAGCGGAAACCCGTGGGTATGAAACGCAGAGCCCTCCTGGCCGCTCTCGCACCGCTGACCGCGGGATGTTTCGGCGCGACCCGCGCGGAGACGGACCAGCCGCCAGCGACCGAGACGCCAGGCCAGCAATCGACGGAAACGCCGGACACGCAGTCGACCGCGACACCCGATACGACGGGATCGGCCGACCGCGAGGAGGCAGTGGGGAAGATAGACACTGCCCAGGACCGACTCAGGGAGGCCGTGTACATCTACGCGGGCGGTGTCTCCAGCGAGTTGCTCGACGTCTCGGCGGCCACCGAGGAGTTCGACGACCGCTCGGTACTCCTGAAGCTGTCAGACGTTCAGACGGCAATAAACGAGGCCGAGCGGGCAGCGGTGACGGCCGAACAGAAAGAGACCGTCGAATCGTTACGCGAGATGCACCGATTCCTGACACGGGCCACGGACCTCCAGGCGTGGCTCATCGAGGGTCACGAGGCTGTCGCCGACACCTACGACGCCATCGACGACGGCGACGACGGGGACACTGTGAAGGCAGAACTCGATGCTGTGGAGCAAGCCGTCGACAAGGCAGGCGACCCCCTGGAGGCTGTCACCGCTGTCGAGTCGGGTGCAGCCGACAGCACCGACGCGATCAGCACGACAGAGTTCGAACGGAAAGTGACCCAGTTCGAAAACGAGATGGACGTTCTCGACCAGCTCCACGGTTCGCTCTCGACGATCCAGGCGGAGCGCGAGGAACTCGACGCTGCCCGTGCCAAAGCGGACAACGGCGACTATTACAGTGCCGAACAGGCCGCCGAGCGGGCAGCGGACTCGCTCGACGAGACTGTCGAGACGCTAGAAACGCTCGACGAGGACCCCCCGGAACACGCCGGTGCATTCAACTACCAGATCGAAGACGTGCTGGCCCTCGCGCGGGACTACGCGGCCGAGGCCGACGACCTCCAGAACCGGTACGGCTGACCGCCGAGGGTGCTCGGAGCGGGCCGGTTCAGGGCACATCGCGGGCGTTTTTACCGACGGGTCCGAACCGGTGACGATGACAGACCGATGGGAGACGGTCGAACGGACCATCGCCTACGGCTGTGAGGGTTTTGACATCGTCTCCGAGGACGTCCGCCTGCCGGGTGGCGAGCGCGCTGCCTTCGACTACCTCTCCGAGAGCGAGAGCGTCGTCGTCCTCCCGTTCACCGACGACGTAGAGGTAGTCGTCATCGAGGAGTGGCGCCACGCAGTGAAGCGCCGGAATCGGGCCATTCCGGCCGGGAGCGTCGAACCCGGCGAGGACCGCGACCGGGCCGCACGGCGCGAACTCCGCGAGGAGACCGGCTACGCCGCCGGAACGCTCGAACACATGACGACCGTCGAACCGGCAAACGGGTTCTCCGACGCCGTCTTTCACTACTTCGTCGCAAGGGACTGCACCGACACCACCCGACAGGATCTCGACACCGACGAGACCATCGAGGTCGAAACCGCGACGTTCGAGAGTCTGCTCGCGCGGGTCCGGGACGACGACTTCCGGGACGGCCGGACGGCGTTCGCGCTCGTCTACTACGCACTGTTCGTGGGGCCCACGCCGGACGGCATCCTGCCGGGTGGCGAGCAATGACCGGCGCCTTCGAGGTTCGCGAGTACGACGCCCGGGGCCGCCTGGGGGAGCTAGCCGTCCCCCGTCGCGGGCTCACTGTCGAGACGCCTGCCCTGCTGCCCGTGGTCAATCCACACGTGCAGACGGTCCCGCCCGCACGGCTTGCCGATTTCGGTGCCGAGATACTGATCACGAACGGCTACATCCTGCACGGCAGCGAGGACCTCCGGGAACCGGCACTCGAGCGGGGGATTCACGACCTGCTCGGGTTCGACGGGGCAGTCATGACCGACTCGGGCTCGTTCCAGCTCGCGGAGTACGGCGATATCGACGTCACGACGCCGGAGATACTCCGGTTCCAGCGCGACATCGGGTCGGACATCGGGACGCCTGTCGACATTCCGACGCCGCCGGACGCCGATCTGGAACGGGCAAGGCGGGAGTGGGGCACTACCCGGGAGCGCCTCGACCGGGCTGCCGGTGTGGAGACCGGCCAGATGCTGGTGACGGCACCGGTACAGGGGTCGACCTACCCGGAGCTGCGCCAGCGGGCCGGGCGGGAGGCTGCCGAAACGGGACTCGACGTGTTCCCGGTCGGCGCCGTGGTGCCGCTGCTCAACGAGTACCGCTTCGCGGACGTCGTCGAGGTCGTCGTTGCGGCCAAGCGGGGACTGGGCGAGGCCGTTCCGGTCCACCTGTTCGGGGCGGGGCACCCGATGATGTTCGCACTCGCCGTGGCGATGGGGTGTGACCTCTTCGACTCCGCCGCCTACGCGCTGTACGCTCGCGACGACCGCTACCTCTCGGTCCGCGGCACCGAACACCTCGCGGACCTCTCTGTGTTTCCCTGTTCCTGTCCCGTCTGTACCGAGCACACGCCGGCCGACCTGCGGGCGGGCGAGGAGGAGCGCCGCCATCGCCTGCTGGCCGAGCACAACCTCCACGTCTCGTTCGGGGAGATACGCCGTATCCGCCAGGCGCTGGGCAGGGGTAACTTGCTCGAACTCGTGGAGACGCGCGCCCGTGCCCACCCGGCGATGCTCGACGGGTACCGGCGGCTGCTCGCCGAGGCCGAGTGGCTGGAGGGGACCGACCCCGTCTCGAAGGGCGCTTTCTTCTACCTCTCGGCGGAGAGCGCGTCCAGACCGGAGGTCCACCGCCACCACCAGCGCCTGACGCGACTGGACCCCACTGGGTCGGTGGTGCTGACCGACGGGGAGGCTGCCGGGGACGGCGACTTCGAGGAACGCTGGCGCGTCCGTCCACCGTTCGGCCCGGTTCCCCCCGCCCTCTCCGATGCGTACCCGCTGACGGCCGAGTTGCCGGGCCAGCGTGACCGCCAGGCAATCGCGGCCGCGGCCGAGGGCGTCCAGCGTCTCGTCGAGGCAAACCCCGACGTGGCCTTCACCCTCCGGCACCGCGACTGGTCCCAGTCTGCACTCGCCGTTGTCCCCGAGCGAGTGACAACCGAGGACACGTCCCGGTGACCATCGAGGACCTGGCCCGGTGACTGCGCTGCCGGTCAGCGGTCGAGGACAGGGGCGGGGCCGGGTCAAAAGCCAAGATAGTTACTCGGGCGCAACGGACCGGAGGGCATGACCGACTACTTCGAGGTCCACGAGCGCGACGGGGCTGGGCGGGTGGGGGAACTCCGCCTGTCCGACTCCGTCCGGACACCCGCACTCGTGGACGACGTGCTGGCTGACGCGGGCAGCCTCTGGCCCGGGGAGCGCGAGGTTCCCGACGGCGACGAGTCGGTGCTGACCGTACTGCCCCACCGGGCACTTCCGGGCGGAACCCCCGAAGAGGTCCGCGAGGCCTTCGCCGTAGAGTATCCCGATGTCGAGTACCCGAGTGCCGCCGTCGTCGCGCCCGACACTGCGGCCGACGCCAGTGCTGCGGGTACCGACGCGTACATCCTCTCGAACGCCCAGGAACTCACAGGCCACGCGGGGGCGTTCGTGACGGCTGTCGTCCGGACGCGCGAGGCCATCCCGGCCGACAGCGCACTCTACCTCCCGGGCGTGGCCACGCCCGCAAACGTCGCCACGCTGGCCTACGCCGGCGTCGACCTCGTCGACACCGACCACGCCGTCGTGAAGGGAACGCAGGGCCGGTATCTCGCCGTCGACGGCGAGTACTTTCTCGAAGACCTCACCGACCTCCCGTGTGCCTGTCCGGCCTGCCAGCAGCCCGTCGGGGATTTCGGCCGCGAGGACTGTGAAACACACAACGTCAACGCCTTGCGGGCAGCACTGGCCACCGTCCGGGAACGGATTCGCTCGGGCCGGTTGCGCGACTACATCGAGGGACAGGCCCGCCACGAGGGGTGGCTCACGGCGGTGTTTCGCCGCCTCGACCAGCAGTACGGCTATCTCGAACAGCGCACGCCCGTCTTGCGTCGTGCCGAGGTGACCGCCACCAGCGACGACACCCTCCGGCGGGTAGAGATCCAGCGCTTCGCCGAGCGTGTCACCGGCCGGTACCACTGTCGGTTCGACAATCCGCTCGTGCTCGTGCCCTGTTCGGCCCGGAAGCCATACAGCGAGTCACAGAGCCACGGCCAGTTCCACGACGCCATCCAGTTTCGCGCCCACGTGGTCTCGATGACTTCCCCGATCGGCGTCGTTCCCCAGGAACTCGAACTCACGTACCCGGCCCAGCACTACGACGCCGCCGTCACGGGACACTGGAGTGCCACCGAAACCGCGTTCGTCGCGGACGTTCTCGAGGCCTACCTCCGGCGGAACGACTATCCCCGCGTCGTCGCACACGTCCCAGCGGAGTACCGCGAAATCTGCGAGCGCGTCGAGGGGCGGCTGGACCGCGATTTCGAGTACACCGTCGTCGACCACCCGACGACGGGCGAGTCGCTGTCGAACCTCGCGTCGACGCTGTCGACCGAACTGAAGTACGGGAAACGCGAGCGCCAGCACAACACCCTGCGCGCGGTGGCGGACTACCAGTTCGGTGACGGCGCCGGCGACGGCATCTTCGAGGAGTTGCGCGTCGAGAGCCACTATCCCAAGCTCAGGGCCCACGACGCCGACGGCGAACAGCTCGCCGCGCTCGTCCCCGAGTATGGCGTGCTCTCGCTGACGCTCGCAGGGGCGCGCCGGTGGCTCGACAGCGACGCCCCGACCAGGCGCGTCGAGATCGACGGGTTCGTTCCCCACGGGTCCGTCCTCGCGCCGGGCGTCGTCGACGCCGACGACTCGATCCGGGTCGGTGACGAGGTCGTCGTCGAGGGACCCCACGCATTCGCCGTCGGCCGGGCGGAGATGTCCGGCCCCGAGATGGCCGAGAGCACGCGCGGCGTCGCAACACGGGTCCGGCACGTCGAGGAGAGGTAACGAAGGCGATATACGCCCGGGGCAGTTGGTTCCGCCAATGAGCGAACCGAGCCCGGAGGTCTACGAGCAGGGGCGAGGGATGGACGCCCACAACCAGGCGATGCGGGAGATACGCGCCCGGAAAGACCGGACCTACGACCCGCGCGAGCCAACCCGTGTCTGGCTCGACGAGGACAACACGCCGGACGGCGTGTACGACTCGCTGACGATCATCCTCAATACCGGCGGCTGCCGGTGGGCCCGCGCCGGGGGCTGTACCATGTGTGGCTACGTCGCCGAGAGCGTCGAGGGTGGCACCGTCGCCCACGAGGACCTGATGACGCAGGTAGAGACGTGCCTCGAACACGAACGCGACAACGCCGAGGACCCGGCAGGACAGGTCAAGATTTACACGTCGGGGTCGTTCTTAGACGAGCGGGAAATCCCGGCACAGACCCGGCGGGCCATCGCCGAGACGTTCGCGGACCGCGACCGCATCGTCGTCGAGTCCCTTCCCGACTTCGTCGACCGCGGGAAAATCGCGGACTTCACCGACCGCGGCCTGGCGACCGATATCGCCGTGGGTCTGGAGACGGCGACCGACCGCGTGCGCCGGGACTGTGTCAACAAGTACTTCGAGTTCGCGGAGTTCGAGCGCGCTGCGGCCGACGCCCGGGAGGCCGGTGCAGGCCTCAAGGCCTACCTCCTGCTGAAACCGCCGTTTCTCTCCGAATCCGAGGCTATGGCGGACATGACGCGCTCGATCAGGCGCTGTGCTGGCGTCGCGGGCTGTCACACCGTCTCGATGAACCCGTGTAACGTGCAGCGGCACACGATGGTCGAGGACCTGTTCCACGCGGACGGCTACCGGCCACCCTGGCTCTGGAGCGTCGCCGACGTCCTCGAGTCGACTGCCGACGCGGACGTCATCGTGGTCTCGGACCCGGTCGGCCACGGGTCGGACCGCGGCCCGCACAACTGCGGGGAGTGCGACGACCGCGTCCAGCGCGCCATCAAGGATTTCGACCTCCGGCAAGAGCCCGCTGTCTTCGAACAGGTGTCCTGCGACTGCGAGCGGACCTGGGAGACTGTCGTCGAGCGCGAGCGGAGTTACTCGATGCCCCTGGCTCGGTGAACGGTTCGCCGAGAACGACCCGGCAGTCCGGCCGGCCGAATCTGTGCCGCCGTGTGCATCCGTTGCTGTGGGTCACAGCAGCGCAGTCTGCTACTTTCACTTTCACCCCGGCAGGCTCGGGTATTAGTACATCCCCGTTCAACTACCGACCAGGGCTGAGCACCCGCCCGCCACACGGCGGCACTGTCACACGCTCCAGCCCCACGTTCCCCATCCTATTCCCCTGTCGGTACGCCGGGAGCTACGGGTCAGCGAACCCGCGGAGGATGTTCCCGCCGTCGGTGGTGCCGAGCCCTGGTAACGTCGCCCGCTCGGGGTGGGGCATCAGCACCGCGACGTGGTCGCGTTCCCCGAGGATTCCGGCCATGTTGTCCATCGAGCCGTTCGGGTTGGCGTCGTCGGTCACGTTGCCGTCGGCGTCGCAGTACCGGAAGAGCACCCGGTCGCGCGCCCCGAGCGTCTCCAGCCGTTCGGCCCCTATCTCGAACCGACCCTCCCCGTGCGCGATCGGAAGTTCGAGGACGTCCCCTTCCTCGTAGTGGCGCGTGAACCGGGTGTTCGCGTTTTCGACGCGGACGTGGACGTGTTCGCACTGGAAGCGGGCACTCCGGTTGGTCGTGAACGCTCCCGGTGTGAGTCCTCCCTCGCAGCCGATCTGTGCGCCGTTACAGATGCCGAGCAGGGGCGTCCCCGACTCGACTGCCGCGCGGACCGCCTCCATGACCGGAGAGCGGGCGGCCATCGCGCCTGCCCGGAGGTAATCGCCATACGAGAAACCGCCAGGGAGGACGATTCCGGTGGTGTCCTCGGGCAGACCGTCCTCGTGCCAGACGAGGCGGGACTCGGCGCCCAGATGTTCGAGCGCCTGCACGGTGTCCCGGTCACAGTTACTGCCGCCGAACTGGACGACAGCAACGGTCATCGTTCGTCGACCGCGAGTTCGTAGTCGTGGATAGTCGGGTTCGCGAGCAGCCGCTCGGTCATCTCTTCGGCCCGCTGGCGGGCGCTGTCGGCGTCCCCGGCAGTCAGGTCGAGCTCGAACTGGTCGGCCGACCGCAGGTCCGCTATCTCGAACCCGAGCCGTTCCAGTGCGCGCTGTGTCGTCTCGGCCTCCGGGTCGAGCACCCCCTCCTTGAGCCGGACTGTGACGGTGACAGTGTAGCCGGGCATCGGTCGAGAGAGCGGCCGGCGCGGCGAAAACACTTGTGGTCGTCGGGCCTGGTAGGGATCACAGGTCCGACACACGGTTGACGGCGACCCCGAGGGTGGGTGCGTCGAAGGTCTCCCGCCCGACGTAGGCGTTCGCCCCGGCACAGTAGAGGTCCCGCGTCGCCTCGATGACCGCCCCGTCAAGCGGTGCCGGGATGCGGTCACACAGCGACTTCCAGTCGGCGATCCCCTCCTCCCTGGCCCGTTCTTTCGCCTCGGAGACGGCGGCGACCCACTCGGGCTGGGTGCGCTTGTGATACTGGCGGACCACCTCCTTCGAGACCTGCTGGCCATCGTAGGCGAACCGGTTCTCGTCGAAGGTGCCGACGACATCGGCGACCCTGACCTCCCCCTCGTGGTACAGACACTCGATCTTGCCGTCCTGGTGGACCATCCCCGCCTTGGCCGCCCGCTCGGTCAGGAGGCGGTTGACCTCCCGGGCGAGGCCTTCGAGGTCCGCAAGTTCGGCCCTGCCCGCGATGCTGTCGGCCGCCTCGCGGTCGAGGTAGCGGTCCTGCTCCTCGTACTTGGTCGAGAACTCGACGACTGGCTCCGGGAGGTCGACCGGTTCGTCGGGCCACGCCCTTATTGCGAGGCCGTGGTCGGCGGGCTCGGACCGCCTGCGGAGGCTCGACCCCACCGGCACGCGGTTGCGAAAGACGATTTCGAGGGGGACCAGGTAGTTCGACCCCGCCGTGTCGTGGTAGGCCTCGTAGTCGTAGCTCCCTCCTTCGAAGGGGAGGTCGGGGACCGCGACCAGGTCGATTGCCATCTGGCGTGGCGGTTCGCCATTTTCCAGTGCCCCCTCCAGGGGTCGCTCCTCCCTGTCCCCGAGAACCCCGCGGTAGTGGGTGGGAATCCCTTGGCGTTCGAGCAGTTCGAAGTTGAACGCGCCCATCGTACAGAGGGCGGCCCCCTTGTCCGGAATCTCGTCAGGCATCTTCCCCCAGTCGAAGACGGAGTAGTCGTCGGTGAAGACGAAGGCGCCACGCCCGAGCGCCGTCGGGGTCGGGGGCTCGTCGACGCGGAAATCCTTGACGCTCGTCATCACCTCGAATCCCGGCGGGACGGGTCAAAAGGGTTGCTTCGCAGAGGCCGGCAACCCGCACCGGGAACCGTCCGTTTTTATCCCGGCGGTGGATGGGTTCGACAATGGCTGACCGCTCCGAGGCGGGCGTCCCTCGCGGCGAATTCGACTTCGCCCGGCGTCCGGCCACCGACCAGGCCTTCGAGAACGCCCTCGCGAAGGCCCGCGCCGGCGACCGCCTCTCCGTTGCCGACGGCATCGAGTTGCTCACCACCGGGACCGACCGCGAGGGGATCGACCGCCGCCGCAAGGAGCAGGTTCTGGAGGCGGCCGACCGCCGGCGTGGGGCAGTCGTCGGCGACGAGGTGACCGTCGTCGCAAACCTCAACAACAACGTCACCACCGCGTGTAACACTGGCTGTCTGTTCTGTAATTTCAAGGACCGCTCGGAGCAGTTCCTCGCCGAGAACGACACCGACCACCCGGGATTCACGAAGACGCCAGCCCGGTCCCGCGAGGTCGTCGAACGGGCCCTGGACCGTGGCATCTACGAGGTGACCTCCGTTTCCGGCCTCCATCCCGCGTTCGCGCTCGACGCGGAACACCGCGAGATTCTGGAGACCAGCGACCGCGGCGACCGCAACTACAAACCCCCGGAGCGGTACGACACCCATCCCGGGAACTACTGCGAGCAGATCCGGGCCATGTCAGTCGAGGGGGTCCACGTCCACTCGATGACCCCGGAAGAGGCCTACCACGCCCGCCGGGGCACCGAATGGTCCTACGAGGCGGTCTACGGCCGTCTGAAGGACGCGGGGCTGGACTCGGTGCCCGGCACCGCCGCCGAGATACTCGTCGACGAGGTGCGGTCGGTCATCTGTCCTGGCAAGATCGATACCGGGGAGTGGGTCGAGGCCATGGAGGCCGCCGCCGCGGTCGGGTTGCCGATGACTGCCACCATCATGTACGGCCACGTCGAGAACGAGGCCCATCGCGTCGAGCACCTGCAGGTAATCCGTGACCTGCAGGACCGGACCGACAACATTACCGAGTTCGTCCCGCTGTCGTTCGTGCACCAGGACACGCCACTCCACGACCGCGGGATGGTCGAGGGGGGCGCGACCCGCCACGAGGACGAACTCATGATTGCCGTCTCGCGGCTCTTCCTCGACAACGTCGAGCACATCCAGTCCTCGTGGGTCAAGTACGGCGACGCCCAGGGGCTGAAGATGCTCACCTGTGGGGCCGACGATTTTATGGGCACCATCCTCTCCGAGGAGATAACCAAACGGGCCGGCGGGGACTTCGGCGAGTACCGCTCCTTCCGAGAGTACGTCGACATGATAACGGCCATCGGCCGGGTGCCCGTCGAGCGCTCGACGGACTACACCGAGCGGCGCCGTATCGACCCCGACGACCCGCCCTTCGGCCCCGAACTCGGGCCGCGCGCCCGTAACCATTTTCGGCAGCGTACCAGATGTCGGAGGCTACGGGAGCCAAAGCGAGACGGTTCTGATGACCCGGCGGTAAAGAATTACGCACGACCCTATCACGCTGGGACGGCTTCTGCCACTGTTCCCTCAATCTCGACGCGCCTGTACGGAATGACTGGCGCTTTCGCATGTCCCTGCTCCCGGTAGTAGACGATTCCATACTCGACCAACAGCTCTACGTCTTCGTGGACCTCGGGATAGTTGCGATCGAGCCGATCAGTCAGTTCCTGGATCGATTCCGGTGGGTCATCAATGATCGATTGAATCACCTCGACTCGACGAGCTGTCAATAGCCGACGGAACTGCGTCACGTCGGCAAACGTGCGGACGGCAGCCGTCTGCTCGCCCGTCTCAGCAGCATCGACCGCCGCAATCGCTTCGTCCCGTGCCTTCTGTGGCGACTTGACAGTGAGCCGTAGTGTATCGGGGAAATTCAGGTCTTCAACATCCATCTTCGACGGCGAAGAGATCGACGCGGGTACCGGTCTCCGGGTCCACGTCCATGTCACGGTCGATCGCCACGTCACCATCGGCCATCACTCCGTGTTATAGGGTGTTACCCTATAGTAATAAACCTGCCGGACGTGAATGAATGGAGCTGAACCGATAAATCCCGGTTGACGGACCACTACGCTGGCGGCCCGCTGTCGTGGATGACCGCCCGGAAGCGCCGACCTGCGCGGTCCCCAGCCGCGAGGGCCTGCCGGACCCGGTCGGAGAGCCATGCCTCACCCGCCTCTCTCCCGGTCGGTGGGTCGGCGGGTGTCTCGCCGAAGGCGCCACTCCTGTCTTCGGCGGGCAGGTACCGCTCGTAGACGGGGAGTCGCTCGTGTAGTGGCACGCCCGCGTGGTCGGCAATCTCCTGGAGCGTTTCGAGGGCTGGCCACGCGTAATCCGGGTTGATGTGGTCGTCGGTGACCGGCGAGACGCCCCCGAGGTCGTCGATGCCACAGTCGAGGATTTCGCGGGCGGGCGCGAGGTTCGGCGGGACCTGTACCGACACCTCCGCCGGCAGCCCCGCACGGGCCATTGCCACTGTCCGGCGGAGGGTCGCGAGATCGGGCGAGCCACCCCGCCAGCGCTCGTTCTCGACGACCGGCTGGACGATGACCTCCTGGATGTGGCCGTACCGCTCGTGGAGCTCCCGGATAGCGAGCAGGCTCTCCGCGCGGTCGCGCCAGTCTTCGCCGATGCTCACGAGGATGCCCGTGGTGAAGGGCACGCCCAGTTCGCCGGCGGTCCGGAGCGTGTCGAGGCGCTGTCCGGGTGATTTGACCCGCGGGCCGCTGTGGGCGGCCACGTCCGCCGTCGTTTCGAGCATCACGCCCATGCTCGCGTTGACGTCCGCGACTTCGGCCATCTGTTCGCGCGTCTGGTCACCGGGGTTGGCGTGTGGGAGCAGCCCCTCCTCCAGCGCCAGTTCACAGACCTCCCGGAGGTAGGTGTGAATAGAGTCGTGACCCCACTCGGCGAGCTGGTCGTGGACCGCGGTGTAGCGGTCGTCCGGGTCGTCGCCGAAAGTGAACAGTGCCTCCGTACAGCCGGCCTCGGCGCCGGTGCGGACCACCTCGCGGACCTCCTCGGGGGACATGAGCGTCGCCTCGCCCGGCGGGTCGAAATAGGTGCAGTAGGTACACGTGTACCGGCACGCCGTCGTCAGCGGGACGAAGACGTTCCGGCAGAAGGAGAGTTCCTCTGCAGCGTCGACGTCCGCTGGTGTCACGGATAGCAGGCGCTGGACCTCCCGCTTCTCGACCGTGACGTCGATGTCGTACTCTTCGGCGCCGGGGAACACGCCCGCACATCGACGGGCGACGGGCAAAGAACTGTCGCGTCGCTACCGCGCCCACTCGACCATCCGCCGGTATGTCTCGTCGGTCCCGAGCGCGTCGGCATCGCCCACCAGGACGAGTGACTTCTTCGCACGGGTGAGTGCGACGTTTACCCGCCGGTAGTCCTCGAAGATTGGACTGTCGAGGTCCGCGGTGGCGACAAAGGAAATGACGATGACCTCGCGGCTCGACCCCTGGAACCGGTCGACGGTGTCGACCGCGACACCCTCGGGGACGCGCTTGCCGATTTCGGCTACCTGCGCCCGGTACGGCGCGATGACGCCGAGGTCCGCCATCTGGACGCCAGCGTCGAGAAACGACTGGACCGTCCCGGCGACGGCCGTTGCCTCGGCCGGGTTGGTGTTGCCCTCGGCACGGCCGTCGGGGTCGACGAACGCGACCCGATCCTGGAGATGGGCGGGCAGTGCCGACGGGTCGACCCCGGAGAGGTCACCGAGCGCCTGGGCGGCGACGGCGCCGGTCGCGGGCCGCAACTGGCCGTCGTAGAACTCCCGGGAGGCAAAGGCCTGGATGCGCTGTGCCATGCGGTACTGCTGTTCGAGCATCACGCTCGCCCCGGGGTAGGACTCGACCAGCCGCTCGAAGAGGCTCCGGCCCAGGTCCGCGACCCCGTCGTCACCGGCCGTCTCCCCGACGGCCCGTACCACCGGCGGTAGCTGGCGGTGGTCGCCCACGAGGACGAACCGGTCCGCGAGCGTCACCGCCGCGAGCGTCCCCGGTTCGGTCAGCTGTCCGGCCTCGTCGACTACTGCGACGTCGAAGGATTGCTCGCGCATGACTCGCGAGCCACAGGAGGCCGTCGTCGCCGCCACGACGTCCGCCTCAAGCAGCCGCTCCGCACACGCCGCGGGCTTACCGGCCGTTTCGAGGCGGTAGTGGTGCATGTCCTCGCGGACGCCGCTCTCGGTGCCGACACGGATCAAGTCGGTGTAGCCCTGGTCTTCGAGGGCCTCGACCGCGTTGTCGACCGCGCGGTTGGTGAACGCCGAGAGCAACACTCGCTGGCCGCGCTCGACGAGTGCGCGCACGACGCGTGCCAGCGTGTAGGTCTTGCCGGTCCCGGGCGGGCCGTGGACGAGCGCAAGGTCCTCGGCACCGACGGCCAGCCGCACTGCCTCGTCCTGTGCCGCGTTGTTCCCGACGAAGGTCCTCTCGACCTCCGAGAATGCGGGGTCGCGGCGCTCGAAAAGGACGTCTTTCCGGTCGGCTGGAGTGGTCAAAACCGCGTCGTGCAACGCCGTGAGCATCCTGTCGGTGCTCAGCTCGGAGGGATAGACGTCGAGTCGGCGCAACTCCACGGGTTCGTCCGCGGTGACGACGACCTCCTTGCCGAATCGCTCCACGCGGGCGAGTTCGGCCTCCCCGGCGATGGGGTCGCCGTCGCTCGCGAGCACGAGGTCTCCCTCCCGGATCTTCGAGACGGCGCCGGTCCCCCTTGCCCGGAGTTCCCACCGCCCGCCGTCGAGCTGGCGCCGTTCGGTCGGTTCCAGGTTCACCAGCGCACGGTCGTCGTCGGCCCGGCTCCCGGCCGATTGCTCCCACAGTTTCGCGTACTCGCGATGGACTGCCCGGCGTTCGGCCTCGACCGCGCGGTAGAACCGCTCGAAGTAGTCCCGCTCGGCCTCGGGGACGGCTGACCCCACCTGGCCGGCCTTCGACTCCTGGTCGAGGCGTCCAGAGACTGCCATGCAGGTGTCCTGCTCGAAACAGTACTCGCACTTCGCATCGCCCTCGTAGCCCGTCGGCACGCCGACCTCGTGTTCCATCGCGGCGAGTTCGTTGCGCGCCCGGAGGACGAACTCCAGTAACCCCGACCCGATCGAGAAGTCCTTGGCGGGCGAGAGGTCTCCCGACTCCTCGGCCCTGTCGACGGTGGCGTTTTTTGTATAGAGGAGCGTTCCGGTGTCGGGCGGGTCATCCCGGCGTTCCCCGAGGACGAGCGCGTAGCAGGCTGCCTGGACCTTGTCCTGGAAACGGGGGTCCCGGCGGGTGTTCTTCCCGGTCTTGAGTTCGACCGGCATCCCCCGCCTGACGGCGTCGGCCCGGCCCTTGAGCCCGTAGCGCTCGCTGACCAGGGTCTGCTCGGAGCGCCAGTCGTCCCCCCCCGTGAGGGTGCCCTGCCGGAGCCACCCGTCGATTGCACTGGCGTGGTCCCGGACGTCGTTCCGCATCGCCCCGGCGTCGACCCCGAGCAGTCCGAGTTCGAGGCCGGCCTCGTGGACGCGGTCCTCGACGGCCTCCTCCACATCCAGGCCCCGCAGGAGGTCACCGAACACCTCGTGAACGATGGTTCCCCTGACGACCGGTTCTGCCAGCGGGGTCCCGCCGATCTTGTGCAGGTAGTACATGCGCGGGCACTGGACCCAGGCACGGACGTCGGTCACGTCCACCAGGAACGCCGGCTCCACGACCACCATCGTTCCCTCCCCGGTCGTGTACTGTGTCTCGCCGCGGTACTCGCGTTCGGTGGCGTCGTAGACCGCGAGTTCCATGCCGGCTTCGAGGTACTCGGCAGTCTCGGTCCACTTGCCCCAGAGCGTGACCGTCACGCGCTCGCCGCGCCCCCGGTCGGGCCGCACTCCGATCTCGACGAGGTCGCGCCGGCCGTACTGCGTGTCGACGGAACGCACCTCGCCCACGTCGGTGACATCGCCCCGGATATGCACGTCAGCGGTCAAGTGGGCACGGCGAAAAACGCTGTCGGTCAGATCCCCGCGGGCGCACTCGCCGACCGGTACGGCCCACGCTACGTCGGCGCGGGCGGTGCGGCCGTCCTCAGCCTGGGTGCCATCGGGTTCACCGAGTTCGGATACCGTGTGGCCTTCGGCGTAACGACGGTTGCCGTCGCGGTGGCCTTCCTCAGCGCGCTCGCCCTGTACCTGCGGCGGCGGCCGGAGGTTCCCGGGGCAGGCGAGACGCCCGTCTGAGCGAGCAACCGGGAAGTATTTTCTGCTGTAGCCCCTCGTTATCGACATGCGCGTTCGCGACTGGCAGGACATCATGGATGACGTCGTCGATAGCGGCGTCGACCCGGACGGCTGGCGGGCCGTGGGCGGCGACCGCGCGAACGGTATCGGGGAAGACCTCTACATCGGCCACCCCGGCGTGGGAGTCTTCCAGCTCAAGACCTACGCGAAGAATCCCTTCGAGGTTCAGGGTGTGGGTGCCCAGGTTGCCCGGCGGATCGACGACGAACTCGACCCGCTCTTTCCCGGCCGGGGAGAGAGGGAGGGGCAGTTCGGCGTCCAGCAACCCCCACAAGACGAGGATGACGCAAAGCAGAAGGCGAAAGACCTGCAGACAGTCGTCGAAACCCACGCCGAAGCCCCCACGTCGCCGGGCGCGCTCTTCGAGGACATCATGGACGCCCTCGACAGCCCCGCGTACGGCCCCATGGAGTTCGACCACACCGACCGTCCCGACCCAATGGCGGACCTGACCGACACGTTCGAGGAGGCCGAACAGTTGCTCGACGCCGAGTTCGAGGACGTCGTCGAGGAGGATGTCCGCCGGGGATTCTACTGATGGACCGCCGGGACTGCGAGTGGCGGTTCGTCCTCGTGCACGCGAGCACGCCGGGCGAGGTCTGATGGTCGACGGCATCAGCGACGAGGAGCGCGAGCGGTTCGCAGTGAAACTCAAGGCCGGGTTCGTGGTGCTGGTCGCGCTGTCGAGTGGCCTCATCACGCTCTATGCCGACGTGGGATGGCAGGGATTTCTCCTTGCAACCGGGATCGGTCTCGTGGTCGGTCTCCTGCTCGTGTGGCTGGTGTTTCCCGAGCGGACCGACCTCAAGCGGGGCGACCGGGACGGGTCCCGGCGCGGTCGGCGCTGACCCCCCGCGCGACCGCACCGCCGGTCCCTTCGCCGGGAGCGGCCTGTCACAGGCGCGTCGAAACGTAGGGGCCGTCCTGGATGTAGCCGAGTTTCTCGCGGTAGTACTCCCGTACCCCGATTCCGCTGAGTATTGCGAGTTTTCCGTAGCCCGCCCCGGCAGCGATGGCTTCCGCGCGCTCGACGAGTCGCCGGCCGTACCCCTGGTGCTGGTGGCTTCCCTCGGCGCCGGTCTCGCCGACCCCGACCTCGCTCCCGTAGACGTGTAGCTCCCGGAGGACCGCGGCGTCGCGCAACTCCTTCCGGACCACCTCCTTCGGGAACCGCAGCCGGCAAAAGCCGACGAGCAGGTCCTGCTCGCGGTCCGCGACCGAGATGAAGTGTTCCGTTCCCCCGGCGACCCCGTAGGTGTGGACGTCCATGGTCACCTCGCCGGGTTCGGCGTCGTTGTGCCCGACCTCGCGACACCGGATGCACTCGCAGGTGCCGCCACGTTCTGCCAGGCGCTCGCGGGCCAGTTGCCGGAGGTTCGACTTCCAGACGCCGCCCTCGATGAAGTCCGCGGGGATGTCCCGCTGGACGCGCTGGAGTCGGGTGTACCGGGGAATCATCGCCTTGATACGCGCGACGAGTTCGGCCGCCTCCTCGTTCGAGAGTGGTTCGAACTCCCCGCGGTGCCACCAGTCGAAGACGGCTGTGCCCTCGACGACCAGCGTCGGATAGATCTTCAGGTAGTCGGGACGCCACTCCGGGCGCTCGAACAGGCGCCGGAAGTCCTCGACGCACATCTCCTTCGACATCCCGGGCTGGCCGGGCATCATGTGAAAGCCCACCTTGAACCCGGCATCGCGCAGGCGGCGGTTGGCGTCGATGGAGGCCTGGATACCGTGGCCGCGGTGCATCTCGCGGTTGATGCGCTCGTAGGTGGTCTGGACGCCCACCTCGACTTTCGTCCCACCCAGCCGCAGCATGCGGTCGACCTGTTCGGGCCCACACCAGTCGGGCTTGGTCTCGAAGGTGGTCGCGACGTTCCGCACCGCGGCCGTCTCGTTGTCTGTGATGACGTCCTCCAGATACCGGAACTCGTAGTCGGCGGGGTCCTGTGCGAAGCTCACTCCCTCCGCTGGCTCGGGACGGCTGTCGGGGTCGTAGTCGTTCATCGCCTCCAGTGCGCGCCTGACGAACCACTCCTGGTAGTCGTGGCTGCGGGCAGTCATGGTGCCGCCCATCAGGATGAGTTCGACCTTGTCGACGGGGTGGCCGATCTTCCGGAGCTGTTCGAGGCGCAGGGTGACCTGCCCGTAGGGGTCGTAATCGTTCTGTTTCCCGCGGGCCGCAGCGGGTTCGTGGCCCGTGTAGCTCTGGGCGCTGGAAAACTCCGAGTCCGGGCCGCCGGGACAGTAGAGGCACTTCCCGTGGGGACACCCGTGGGGCGAGGTCATGATCGCCACGGGCGAGACCCCCGAGGCCGTGCGGACCGGCTTTCGCCGCAACACCTCGGCGAGTTCGTCGCGGCGCTCCTGTGGGGCGAAATCCAGTAGGTCGGCGTTTTTGGGTACTTTCGGCGCCGAGTGTTTCCCGCAGACCTCGGTCTTTGCCGATTCGAGGCCCTCCCGGCCCAGGTCACCCTCCAGGATGCGCTCGACGAGTTCCGCACAGACGCGCTCGAAGGCGTCCGTCTCGGCCGGGCTGTCGGTACTCATTGTTCGGGACTGGTGTATCTCCCGGCCTCGGGCGAATAAGCGTGTCGCTCCGGGCGGGCGCTACGCCTCGGGCGTCGCCGACAGTGCACCGGCGAGGGCGTCCAGAAGCGCGTCGCGGGCAACCGCACGCTCGCCGGAGAGGAACTCGACGCGTCCCTCGCGGGCACCGCGGGCGTCCAGTCCGGCCTCCGGCGCGGTCTCGGCGGCGCGCTCGACCAGTGCCCGGACGTCCACGTCTGCGTCCGT
Organism: Halobacteriales archaeon SW_9_67_25; assembly: GCA_003022745.1. GTDB lineage: Archaea > Halobacteriota > Halobacteria > Halobacteriales > Haloarculaceae > SW-9-67-25. Next base: position 2,712 of record PXSU01000098.1, on the reverse strand, counting down.
CCGGACGTAGGCCTCGTCGGTCGCCAGACCCACGAGCGCCGTCGCATCCTCGCGGTGGCGCCGGTAGAGTTCGTCCAGCAGCAACTCCTCGGGTGGGAACTCGTACCGGTGGGTGTAGGCGTCCGTATCCAGTAGTACGACCGTCTCGCCGCCGACTTCCCGGCGTTCGAGATTGGCCTCGGCGGTGCCGATTTCGGCGTCCATCTTCGTCCCGAACTGCTCGCTGACGTTTTCTGCCAGTCCGCGGACTTCCCCGCGGTCGGCAAAGACCACGTCCGTGATGAGTTCCCGCTTGTCCTCGTAGGACTGGTAGTACGCCTCGAGTGCGACCGCTTCGCGGATCGCGCGGACTGCATCCTCGTCGTAGCCCGCTTCGGCCGCGAGCGTCGCGTACCCGTCGGGAATCCCCTCCCAGAAACTCACCGCCGGGAGGTGGTGGAGGTCACCGCGAACGTTCCCGTTGACGGCGGCGGCGACGTTGGCAGCCAGTGCCGTTGCGGAGGTGTCTCCGCCGTCGGTCAGTGTGGGACTGACGACGGTGTCGACGGTGTCTGCGACCTCGCCGTCGACGACGCGGTCCTCGATCACGACACGCCGGGCGTCGTAGATGTCGAGCAGTTCGAGGCCGTCCAGCGACTCGGCAGTCGCGCCGGCGGCCACGAAGACGAACAGCGGAATCTCCTCGCCGTGGCGCTCGCTGTTTTCGAGCATCGACGTGACGTCGCCGGTCGCGTCGTCCATGCCGTAGACCGATCCTTCCAGGGGTCGCCGGTCGAAGAAGTGGTACTCGGCGTCCGAGCTCCGGTGTTGTTGCCGGACCAGCGGGAGTGTAGCCCGCTCGATTGCCACGCCCGCCAGGTAGCCGTCGGCGGAGGCGCTGTGCCTGACGACGACCGGACGCCCCTCCAGGACCGCCCGCCGGATTGCGGTTGCGGCGTCGCGCAGGGGGCCTGCGACGGCGTCGACGGCAGCGTCCTCGGCGAGGGGGTCGACCTCGTCGGGCCGGGCGCGGTCGACCATCGCCTGTTCCATCCGCTCGGCGACCGCCTCGTGCTCCTCGTTTTCGAGAACGACGAGTGCCTCGGTCTCGACCTGGAGTTGGCCCCGGCGGCGCTCGACCCCGCCCTCGATGCGGACCAGGTCGTCCTCCTCGACTTCGGGGTAGGCCCGGACGCCCGCCTCCTCGAATGCGGCACAGTCGACCGTGCCGGTCTCGTCGCGGACCTCGAAGACGGTGGGGCCGCTCGTCTGCCGTGCGCTCGCGACTCCGCCCTCGATCCGGACGCGCTGGCCGACGTGCTCGTCGAGTCCGTCGATCGTCACCAGAGAGAGGTCGCGCATCGCATCGCCCCCAGTCGCGGCGTCGCCACCTCTGCTGTCGGAGTCGGCCATCGACGATTCCGCCCCCATGCCGTCGACGGACGGTTCCGACCGAGCGGTCTCGGCCCCTGTCCCGTCGGCCGCCTTGCTGTCGTCCCCGGCGGGCTCGCTACCGGCCGGTGTGTCCTCGCCCTCTTCGTCGACGTCCTCCTCCTCCGCAAGCAGTTCCCCGTCGGCGTCGGGGTCGTCGATGAGCGTGCCCCGGAACTCCGTCTCGTCCTGTCGGATCGACCAGCCGAGGTCGACGTTGCCGTTGTCACGGACGTTCTGTACCTGGACGAACACGGTGTCGCCCGGGTCCCAGTCGAGGCTGTCCAGCCGCCGGTCCAGTTCGCTCCTGTGCAGGAGGCCGGTGACGCTGTCCCCGACGTCGACGAAGACGCCGAACTCGGCGAACCCGTCGACCGTCCCGCGGTAGTACCGCCCCGGCGTCAACTCGCCGGGGTGGCTCCCGCGAAACTCGAAGACGACGTCCTCCTGGTGGATCTCACAGATGCGACCGTCGACAGACTTCCCGCAGATGATACACGAACTCATTGATGAGAGAAAGCGGTTCCGCCCTAAAACGGTTGTCGAAACGCATCGCCAGCCGTCATGCTGCCCGTCAACCACGCTGTCACTCGAATATCCCGCTCTCTTCCTCCAGCAACTCCAGTCCGCGCGCGACTTCGCGTGCGCCCTCGGGGAACAGCGCGACCTCGACCTCGTTGCCTCGACATCGTAGAGTTTGGCTGTCGCCGTCCTGTTCGAGGGGCCGACGTGTTTGATTGCACCCTCGTTCAGTTCGAACATGAACCGGTCCAGGTCGAGGCTGAGCATTGCACGTCGTCACTGGGCCCCGGCCGTCTAATACCCTCCTGTCGTCGGCCAACCTCGACGAATCTTACCTTCTTGCCGTCTCTGGGTATCCTTCGCCCCCGAAGATGGACCGGGAGACACAGTCGCCGGGTGGCATCACGTCAGAACCCGCAGACCGTCGACGAGAGTGAGCACCGCTTCAGTCCCACCGAAACCGTAGCCGAACACGAGGATAGCTGGAATACCGGCGACGGCCAGCGCAGTCGCCCGCGAGAGGCCGTGGACGCTCGCAATCCCGGCCACGAGTAGGCCCGCCCCCCAGACCGTCACGCCGGCCTGAACGTGGACGCTGGGCACCCCCACGAACGCGCAGGGCGCGAGCGCGTAGCAGAGGACCTGCACGGTCTCGCTCACCCCCGCGCGCTTCTCGACGGTGGCCATCAGAAGCAGTGTCTGGAGGGCGGCGACGAGGTGGATACCCGCCGGCGCGACCAGGACGGTCACGAGCGAGACCCACAGCACTGCCGAGAGGGT
>PXSU01000097.1 GCA_003022745.1 Halobacteriales archaeon SW_9_67_25 | reverse complement strand
CGGAGGTGGTCGAGGACGTACTCGACGGTCGACCCGTCGTAGGTCCAGAAGCCATAGAAAGTCCGTTCCTCGCGTTCTTCGGCGAGGAGCGCACACCTGTCGGCGGGGTCGGGCCCGCCGTCGAAGGCAACGAACCAGGTCCGCTCTATCTCCCCGGCCCGTTCCAGGTGGAGCGTGAACTCCTCGCTGTCGGGCGGGTCTGTGTCCGGGACTGCGTAGGCGTGGACATCCACGTCTGTCGAGCCGAGCCGTTCGTAGATCGGGCGTTCGTTCAGGAGCGTCGAGACGGTCTGGAAGCCGGCGTGCAGCGTCCCGCTCCCGACCCGGAACGCGCGGTCCTCGACCTCGCGGGAAGCGGTGACCATCTGCCCGACGTCCCAGGAGGTGAACATGGTGTCGTCGAGGTGGTCGAGAATGGGCTGGTAAGGCCGGTCGCGCAGTCCCAGCCGCGCCGGCTCGTCGTCGAGCATCCGCCGGAGGTCCGACAGTCCCGCCGCGGTCAGCACCTCGCCGTCGGCGCTGAGCGTCACGAACTCCCCCGGCTTCCCGCTCGGCGTCTCCTCGGCGCACACGGCGACGTTCCGGTCCGCGAAGTACTCCCCGAGGTCCGTCACCACCGACCCGTCCGCGTTGAACACCGTCAGCGTCTTCTCGTGGTCTTCCACCCCCGCGATGAGTTCGCGTAACGTCATCCCGTACCGTCGGGGTCGGTCCCCGGGTGATTATGTTTTGCGACGGTCCCGCCCCGGAGACGCGGTGACCTCCGAAATCTGATACTCGAACGTGTCACGGAATGTGGCCGGAGCGACGACGGGGATGCCGGTGCCGTCTCCGGAATCGTTCACTGTCGTTTGTCAATGATAATCATTAATATTCCATTATACAGTGATAAGTATTTAGTCGTGACCGCCCGTCTTACCGTACACGGGCCTCACAGGCCAGGAGGAACTATGACAGACACCAACTTAATGTGGCGGATAGCCGGCGGGTCGGGCGACGGCATCGACTCGACCAGTCAGAACTTCGCCAAGGCGTTGATGCGCTCGGGCCTGCACGTGTTCACACACCGGCACTACCCCTCCCGTATCCGGGGCGGACACACTTACGTCGAGGTACGGGCCGGTCCGGAGCCCATCCGGTCGCGTGGCGACGGCTTCAATTTCCTGCTCGCGCTGGGTGACAGCTTCGCGCGCAACGAGCAGGAACACGCCTACTACGGCAACGAGGAAATAAAACCCCTCTCGGAGAACCTGGACGACCTCAACGAAGGCGGCGTCATCGTCTACGACACTGGACTGATCAACGAGGAGGACGCGGCCGACATCCGCATAGAGGAGCGGGCCGAGGAGAACGGCTGGCACCTCTACCCCATGGACCTGCGGAACATGGCCCGGGACCACGGGCGAGAGGTCATGCGCAACACGGCTGGCGTCGGCGTGACCGCCGCGCTCCTGGAGATGGACACCCACTACTTCGAGGAACTCATCACCGAGGCGATGTCCGGTGAGGCACGGGACGCGAACCTCGAAATCCTCGAAGCAGCCTACGAGCGGGCGGCCGACTTCGAGTTCACCCACGACCTCCGCATCGCGGAGGGGAGCCACGACACCGAACAGGGGCTGATGTCCGGCAGCAACGCCATCGCGTACGCCGCGCTCGACTCGGGCTGTCGGTTCATCTCCGGGTACCCGATGACGCCGTGGACAGACGTGTTCACCATCATGTCCCAGAACCTCTCGGGGTTCGGTGGCATCGCCGAACAGGTGGAAGACGAGATCGCTGCGGCCGCGCTCGCGCTCGGAGCCTCGCATGCCGGCGTCAAGGCGATGTCGGGCTCCTCCGGCGGCGGGTTCGCACTGATGTCCGAGCCGCTCGGGCTGGCCGAGATGACGGAGACACCGGTGGTTCTCGTCGAGGCGATGCGCGCCGGCCCCTCGACGGGGATGCCCACCAAGGCCGAACAGGGCGACCTCGAACACATCCTCTATACGAGCCAGGGGGACTCCTGCCGGGTCGTGTTCGCGCCGGGCAACCTGGAGGAGGCCTACGAACAGACCCGCGACGCCTTCGAGCTGGCCTACGACTACCACCTGCCGGCGATTCTCGCGTACGACCAGAAACTCGGCGGCGAGATGCGCAACGTCCAGACGAGCCTGTTCGACCGCGACCCCGACCCCTCGCTCGGCGCGACGCTGACCGAGGGGGAAATCGAGGAGGCAGCCCACCACGCCTCCGGGAAGTTCAAGCGGTACCAGTACAGCGGCGACGACGGCGTCAGCCCGCGGTCGATACCCGGCCAGAAGGACGGTCGCTTCCTGGCGACGGGCAACGAACACAACGAGGTCGGGCACCTCGCGGAGACGCCCGAGAACCGCGTCCTCCAGATGGACAGCCGGATGCAGAAACTCGACTCGATCCGGGCGGAACTGGACGACCGCGAGTCGAGCCACCAGACCTACCACGGGCCGGCCGGGGCCGACCTGGGCATCCTCACGTGGGGCAGCCAGCAGGACACCGTCTTCGAGGCCGTCGACCGCCTCAACGAGCGCGGCGTGGGCGTGAAGGCCATGGGCGTCAGCGACCTCAAACCCTACCCCGAGAGCGAGGTGAGCGCGTTCCTCGAAAGCGTCGAGCAGTGTGTGGTCGTCGAGATGAACGCCACCGGCCAGTTCCGCGGGCTCACACAGCGGGAACTCGGGCGGTACGGCGAGAAACTCTCGAGCCTCCTGAAGTACGACGGCGAACCGTTCGAGCCCGGGGAGATAGTCGAGGGGTTCGAATCGAGCATCGACGGTAGCCGGCCGGGCGGCCAGAACGTCAAATTCGTCCCAGCGGCAGGTGATTAAGCCATGAGTTCATTCACAGCCATCGGCGAGGAACAGGAGATAGACAGAGAGGAGTTCACACCGGGCGTCGAGCCCCAGGCGACGTGGTGTCCGGGGTGTGGCGACTTCGGCGTCCTCAAGGCGCTGAAACAGGCCATGCCCGAGGTGGGCCGCTCGCCCGACGAGACGCTGCTCGTGACGGGCATCGGCTGCTCGGGCAAGCTCTCCTCCTATTTCGAGAGCTACGGCTACCACGCGATCCACGGCCG
>PXSU01000096.1 GCA_003022745.1 Halobacteriales archaeon SW_9_67_25 | reverse complement strand
GATCGCGTCCGCGACGCTGAACCGCGACTGGGGGCCCTGATCGGCGCCGCCGTGGACTTCGGACGTCCCGCCAGCATCGCGGTCGGCCATCGCCGGACCGTTCGACTCCATGGCGCCCCGTTCGGCGTCGTAGGGTCCCCACGGCGCCTGGAACTCCCAGACGACCTCGCCCTCGGGCGTGATTTCCACGACGCGGTGGTTCAGGGTGTCCGTCACGAGGGTGTTCCCGTCCGGGAGGCGGTCGGCGTCCCGTGGCCAGTTGAACCCCGTGACCGTCCAGACACGGTCCCACCCGCACTCTTCGGGTGGCGTGTCCGCGCCCAGCCGCGGGTCCGCGTCGCCACAGTCGCGCTCGTACTCGACGACGCGGTCGTTCTCGCTGTCGGCCACGAGCAACACGGGCGTCCCGTCCGCGCGTTCGAGGTAGTCGGGGTTGTGTTGCTCGTTGAGAATGGTGTGGTTGTCGTCCTCGCCGAGGCGCATCACGACCTCGTCGGTCTCGCGGTCGACGACGATCACCTGGTCGAAGTTGCGCGGCGAGGTGAGGATGTACCGTCCCTCCTCGCCGATGGGGTCGACGTCGTTGACGTGTATCCAGTCCTTCTTGAAGCCGCCGTCGGTGTCGTTGGGGTAGTGGTCCCGGAAGCGCCACTCCCAGTCGACGCGCCCTTCGGTGCGGTTGTAGACGAAGATGCGGTCGTCGCTGACGCCCTCCTCGAACTCGCGCATGTTCGCAACGACGAGGCGGCCGTCCGGCAGGCGCGCGACGTCGTGGGTGTCGTTGATGGGGAGGTGGTGGGTCCAGACCGGTTCGACCGCTCCAGGGTCGAACTCCATGACCATCGTCCGGTCGGGCTTGGTAGTGCTGACGAGCAGGTTCCCGTTCGGGAGGGGGTCGATGTCGTAGAACCAGAACGACTCGACGTTCTGCCCCTCGTAGCGCCACTCCACGGCCGCGTTACCGGTCGCGGCGACGAGCCGGGTGGGCTTTTTTTCGTTGCCGTCCCCGCCTTTCCTGAATCCCTGGACGCTCACGTAGGTCGGCTCCTCGGCCGGCTGGGTGACCGTCCCGGGACCGAGGCCGAGCGAGAGCGGGGCGACCGCGGCGTGGGCCGCAGGGAGCAAGAGCGCGAGCGCGAGCACGAGCACCGCGTGGGTGCGGAGCCACCCCAACACTTCGCGCCGACCCGGCGGCCACTCGCCACCCGCCAGGCGCTTCCGGACGTTCATACAGTGGGAGTCAGGCCAAGTCGGTAGGAATGCCTTGTGGTCTGGCTCCGGGCGGTCTTTGCGTCAGTCTCTCCCTTCTGGGATGGACCGAATTCTCTTTGCAGAGACGCTCGCCGTGCAAAACGGTCATTACACCCGGGAGCGTACGGCCGGGCATGGCAGACAAACCGCCCACGGGCGAAATCTTCGGTATCCCGTACAACTTCGAGAAACCGAGTTTCCGCCGGCTGGTGTCGTCGTACTGGCAGCCAGAGGAGGGGATGCTCGTCAGGAAACCCTTCGGCATCGGGTACACGCTGAACCTCGCCGACTGGCGGTCCTGGATCGTGCTCGCGGTCGCTGGACTCCTCCTCGTCCAGCAAAAACGGGGCGGCGACGCGGCGACCGGGAGCGGGGAGGACGACCCCGTCGAGGTCGTCGTGGACTGACGTGGTGCTCTTTGCCACCACGAACGAGGGGAAACTCCACGAGGCCCGCGAGTATCTCGACGAGGAAGTCCGCCAGCTCGATTTCGACTACCCCGAACGCCAGGCCGACGACCTCGCGACGGTCGCGGCCCACGGTGCGCGGGCGGCCTACCGCCACGCCAGCGAACCGGTCGTCGTCGACGACTCCGGGCTGACCATCGCGGCCTTCGACGGCTTTCCCGGCCCCTACTCCTCGTACGTCGAGGACACGCTGGGCATCGAGCGCGTCTGGCACCTCGCCGAACGCGAGGACGACCGCTCGGCCGCGTTCAGGTGCGCGGTCGCCTACTGCGACGGCGAGGAGTTCGCGGCGACGCCGGAACCCGTCGACCGCCAGCGGCGCGGACAGGACACCGCGGCCGCCGAGCGGGCCAGCGCAACCACCGACGAACAGGTCCGCGAGGGGCTGTTGCCGGTCAAGCTCTTCGAGGGTGTCGTTCCCGGCACGGTCGTCCCGCCCCGCGGTGACGGCGGGTTCGGTTTCGACCCTATCTTCGAGTACGACGGTACCACGTTCGCCGAGATGGCCACCGACGAAAAGAACGCTATCTCGCATCGCGGCCGTGCGCTGGCGAAGTTCGCCGAGTGGTACGCCGAGGCCGACCGGTAGCTCGCCGGCAGTACACCCTCACCGCTTGCGCGGCGAATCGAGTTCGATGTCGAGTTCCTCCAGGCGGTCCTCCCACTCGGCGCGTTTCTCCTGGTGGTCTTCGAGGAACTCCTCCATGAGGCGGGCGGCCTGTTCCTTGCAGTCCCCACAGAGGCGTTCGCCACCGACACACTCCTCGTAGACCTCCTTTGCGAACTCGTCGTCCTCGCCCGCCAGCAGGTAGGCGTACAGCTCGTAGACGGGACACTCGTCGGCTTCCCCACCGAGTTCCCGCTGTTTCTCCGCGGTCTCGCGCCCCCCGGTCGTGGCCGCCTTCACCTTCTCGTAGCCCTCCTCGGGGTCGTCGAGCAGGCTGATGTGGCTCGCCGGGACGGAGGAGGACATCTTCCCGCCGGTGAGGCCGGTCATGAAGCGGTGGTAGATGGAAGACGGCAGCCTGAATCCGTACCCGCCGTGGTCGAGCTCGACCTCGCGGGCGAGTTCTTCTGCGGCCTCCCGCGAGAGGTCGAAGGTGTCGACGTGGTTGTCGTAGACGCGCTTCTCGCCCTCGACGGCCTCGATCAGTGCCTCGAAGGCCTCGTCGGTCGCCCGGCGGTCGAAAATCCGAACGCGGGGCCGGAGTGGCTCTTTGCTGGAGTTTTTTAATTTCGCAATCGCGCGTTTTTGTGCTGACGCTCTTGCGCTTACTGCAAATGCGTGACTGTCAGATGGGAAGTCCCGGTTCTTGAATTCGACTGCCTCCTCCCCGTCTTCGATCAATCTTGCGGCGTCAATTGCACGAATTGTTACCGTGTTATCGGCTATTTCGGTCAATCTGTCGTAGGATTGATCAACAACCTCACGCTCGTCATCTTCCAATTCGAAACTGGCGTAGGCTTCGCGGACGCCAAACGAGCGCATCCGCTGGGCGAGGTCCCGCGTCAGCCGCATGTGGGGGTCCTGGTCGGGACCGACGGGGATCACTGTGGGTCTGGGCCCGTCGAGTTGCGGGTAGAGGATGTCCGCGGTCTGGGTGACGACCGACTGCATATGCGAGACGTCGGTCTCGCCGTCGAAGTCGTAGATGGCCTGCAACTCCGAGAAGTTCGCCTCGATGCCCAGCTCGAAGGCGAGGTCCTGGACCTCTCTGTTCGTGGACTGCCGGTAGAGTTCGCCCTCTTCGGGGTCGAACCCCAGCGCGAGCAACGAGAGCACGTAGTTGCGGGTGTGCTCGTCGATTTCGGCCCAGGAGAGCCCGCGGGCGCTGTGGGCCTCCAGGTCTGCGATGAGGCCGTAGGCGTCCCCACCCTGTCGCTGGTGCCAGATTATCTCGTCGAAGACGAGCTTGTGGCCGATGTGTGGGTCGCCGGTCGGCATAAAGCCCGACAGCGCGGCGAAGGGCTCGCCGTTTCGCATCGCCCGGGCGACCTCGCGGTACTCGCGGTGGCCGAAGATGACCCCGCGGCGCATCAGGTAGTGGGGGTCGGGCACCGCCTCGAGGACCTCCTCGAAGCGCTCGATGCCGAACTGGTCGAACAGCTTGCGGTAATCCGAAACCGTCGAGGACCCCCACGGGTCCAGCGCCACGTCGTCGGCTCCACGCGCCCCGGTACCGCCGTCGGGGCGAGCGTTCCCGGGGTCGGGTCCGCCGGCATCTGGCGTGTCGTCTGTCATACCAGTAGTCGCCCCGTCCGACCCAAAAGCCGTTCGTTTGTCGTCGGGAGAGCGAACGCCCGGCTGTCCCGTCGACGGTGACCTGATCTGCCAGAGCGCCTACTCGCCGTCGCCGTCGTCTTTCATCTCTGCCAGTTTCCCGACGAGGGCCTCGGTGTCAGCGTCGGTCTCGAAGGTAACCTCGCCCTCGTGTTTCGCCTCGTCGAGGCTGACCGCTTCGCTGTCGTCGTCGGTATCGACCTGCTGGTTCTCCTGTTCGGATTCGTCGTAGCTGCCAAAGCCCATATACGAACATCCGGGAGCGTGGATTAAAACCGTCCGATACGGGAACCGAATCCACGGGCCCGTTCGGTGCTCGATTCGGCAACGTCCCTCAATCTTTATACAGCCGGCGCGCTTGGCTGGAACCGATGTCAGAATCCGACGGGGAGGCCCTCGAAGACCTGCCACCCAGCGCGAAGCTCGTCTACAAAGTCCTCGAGTACAACGGGCCGCTGACGCAGAAGGGCATCGTCGAGGAGTCGATGCTCTCGGCCCGGACCGTGCGGTACGCCCTCGAACGCCTGGACGATATCGGTGCCGTCGAGGAGGACGTCTACTTCGCCGACGCCCGGCAGAACCTCTACGAGATTACCGAGGGACCAGCCGAGGCCGAGGCCACCCCGACGGACGACTAAAACCCCCGCGCCAGGTACTCCGAGTCCAACTCGCCGTCCTCGTCGGTCGACTGCTCCCACTCGCTGCGCTTGACCTGGACGTAGGAGCCGACTAGCGCGTCGCCCATCGCCGCCCGGAGCGCGTCGTCCCCGTCGAGCGCGTCGACGGCTTCGGCCAGTGTCGTCGGGAACCGCTCGTAGCCACGGGCCTCGCGCTCGTCGTCGTCCAGGGTCCCCGGGTCGCGGTCGAGCGGCTCGCCGGGGTCGAGTTCCCGCTCGATGCCGTCCAGCCCGGCCGCCAGCAGCCCGAACTGCACGAGGTATGGATTGACCGTATTGTCGACGGGCTTGAACTCGATGCGGGTGGTCGCCTCCGGATTCCCGGACTCGACGGACGGGACGCGGACGGCCGCCTCGCGGTTGTCGTGTCCCCAGCAGACGTACGCCGAGGACCACATCCCGGGCGCGAGGCGGTCGTAGGACTCGACCGTGGGTGCGCTCAGCGCGAGCAGTGCCGGCGCGTGTTCGAGTATCCCGCCGACGAAGTGTCGCCCGCGCTCGCTCAGCGGGTAGCGCCCGTCCTCGTCGGGGTCGTAGAGGACGTTCTCGCCGTCCTGCCACAGCGAGAAGTGGGTGTGACAGCCCGATCCCGGCAACTGCGGAAACGGTTTTGGGCGGAACGTCGCCCCGAGGCCGTGCTCGTCAGCGACGGCGGCGACAGTCTCTTTGAACCGGACGTAGTCGTCCGGTGCGGCGACGCCCGTTCCGTGTTCGATGACGAGTTCCTGCTGGCCCGGGCCGTACTCCGGATAGTAGACGGCCAGTCCCATTCCCTGTGCTTTCAGGGCGTCGACGGTGTCGAGGATCACGTCGTGGGCGCTTCGCATCCCGTCCGTCGAGAAACAGGTCGAGGCGTCCGTGGAGATGACACGCCGGGCCAACGAGGGAGTCACACGCAGCGGCGACCGGTATCGAGGAGATCGCCCGGACCAACGACCAGCAGGCAGAGACGATCGAACGGATCATCCACGCGGTCGACGACGCGGTCGAGACCGCACGGGACAACCGCGAACGGAGCGAGGCGATCTCGGAGCGCTTGCGGTAGGCGTCGGAGGAGATGCCGGTGACGGGACGGACTCCCCGAGCCCAGCGTACAGCACGAAGCCCGTGGGTTTTACACCCCGGCGCCCTACAGATGGACACAATGAGTCGCGCGCGCAAGCCCGAGTGGCTGAAGATGCGCCCGCCGGCCGGCGAGCGGTTCACCGAGATCAAGCAGTCGCTTCGCGAGCGCGACCTGAACACAGTCTGTGAGGAGGCCAATTGCCCGAACCTGGGGGAGTGCTGGTCGGGCCGGAACGGGCCCGGGACGGCGACGTTCATGCTGATGGGCGACCGCTGCTCGCGGGGGTGTAACTTCTGTGACGTCGAGACGGGCGGAATGGACCCGCTGGACGAGGCCGAACCCCAGCAGGTCGCCGAGGCCGTCGCCGAGATCGGCCTCGATTACGTGGTGCTGACGTCGGTCGACCGCGACGACCTGGCCGACCAGGGTGCGGGCCACTTCGCGGCGACCGTCCGCGAGATCAAACGGCGCGACCCCGAGGTCCTCGTGGAGGCACTGATCCCGGACTTCCAGGGCGAACCGGACCTCGTCGAGAAAGTCATCGACGCGGGCCCGGACGTGCTGGCCCACAACGTCGAGACCGTCGAGCGCCTCCAGTGGCCCGTCCGGGACCGCCGGGCTGGCTACGAGCAGTCGCTGTCGGTCCTCCGGCAGGTCGCCGAGGACGCCGACGCTTACGCCAAGACTTCGCTCATGCTGGGCGTCGGCGAGTACGACCACGAGGTCTACCAGACGCTTTCGGACCTCCGGAGTGTCGGCGTGGACATCGTGACGCTTGGCCAGTACCTCCAGCCCTCCCGCTCGCATCTGGAGGTCTCATCGTACGTCCATCCCGAGACCTTCGAGACCTGGCGCCGGGTCGCCGAGGAGGAACTGGGCTTTCTGTACTGCGCCTCGGGGCCGATGGTCCGCTCGTCCTACAGGGCGGGCGAGCTGTTCGTCGAGGCGCTTTCCCGCGAGGGCGAGAGCCTCGAGGCCGCCCGCCAGCAGGCACACGAGGCTGCCGACTGATACGGATTGCTGTAGCCGTTTTCCAGGTCGACCGCACGCTGTCCTGCGGTCGATCCGGCAATGAACTACAGCAATCCGTATGATACTGGCGGCTGTAGGCCCGTGAGTGATTTCGACCCCCCGCGGTCGGATACCTACACGTAGGCATAGCCGTCAGTATGTCCGACGGATACGACACCGACTGTCCTCGCGTCGGGAGTGGCGGCCGGGACGCAACCCGCGTAACTAATAAATCGTTCCCGGGAGAGGTTACAGTATGGTATCAGGCAGGTGGTCGTTCTGAGCACCCTCCAGCGCGACCCGGGCGAGGTGGTGGGCGTGATAGACGAGGACGGGCAGGTACGGGAGGGTGCGACCGTTCCGGATCTGTCGGACGAGAAATTCGTCGAGATGTACCACGACCTGAAGCTTGGCCGCCACTACGACAAGCGTGCGGTCAGCCTCCAGCGCCAGGGTCGGATGGGCACCTACCCGCCGATGTCCGGCCAGGAGGGCGCACAGGTCGGCAGCGCCCACGCACTCGACGACGGGGACTGGGTGTTCCCCAGTTACCGCGAGCACACCGTCGCCTACGTCCGCGGGTGGGACTTGGAGAAGATACTCCTGTACTGGATGGGAAGCCAGGAGGGAAACGCCGTTCCCGCGGACGTCAACATGTTCACCGTCGCGGTCCCGATCGCGACCCAGGTGCCCCACGCGACCGGGGCCGCCTGGGCCTCGAAACTCAAAGACGAGGAGAAGGCGTTCCTGTGTTACTTCGGGGACGGTGCCACCTCCGAGGGGGATTTCCACGAGGGGCTTAACTTCGCGGGCGTCTTCGACGTGCCCGCGGTCTTCTTTTGCAACAACAACCAGTGGGCAATCTCGGTCCCCCGGGAACGCCAGAGCGCGAGCGCGACCCTCGCCCAGAAGGCCCACGCCTACGGCTTCCAGGGCGTCCAGGTCGACGGGATGGACCCCCTAGCGGTCTACCAGGTCACACGCGCCGCTGTCGAGAAGGCAAAGACCGGCACAAACGCGGACGAGACGCTGGGCCAGGCCACGCGGCCAACGCTGATCGAGGCCGTCCAGTACCGCTTTGGCGCCCACACCACGGCCGACGACCCCTCGGTGTACCGCGACGAGGGGGAGGTCGAGAAGTGGAAGCGCAAGGACCCCATCCCGCGCATGGAGACGTTCCTCCGGGAGCGGGGGTTGCTCGACGACGAGCGCGTCGACGCCATCGAACGAGAAGTCGAGGCGGAGGTGGCAGATGCTATCGACGCCGCCGAATCGACGGACCGACCAGACATCGAAGACATGTTCGAGGACGTCTACGGGGATATGCCAAAGCGACTCCAGCAGCAGCGCGAGTACCTGCAACGGCTGCAAGCGGAACACGGCGACGAGGTGCTACTCGAATGAGCCAGCAGACCGGGCAGACACAGAGTCTGACGCTGGTCCAGGCGGTCCGGGACGGCCTGTACCGCGAGATGGACCGCGACGAGGACGTGATCGTGATGGGCGAGGACGTCGGCGAGAACGGCGGCGTCTTCCGGGCCACCCAGGGACTCATCGACGAGTTCGGCGACCAGCGGGTGATCGACACCCCGCTGGCCGAGGCGGGCATCGTCGGGACCGCGGTGGGGATGGCGGCTTACGGGCTCCGGCCGGTCACCGAGATCCAGTTCATGGGTTTCATCTACCCCGCCTTCGACCAGATCGTCAGCCACGCGGCCCGCCTGCGCACCCGGAGTCGCGGCCGCTTTTCCTGTCCGATGGTGATCCGTGCTCCCTACGGCGGGGGCATCCGCGCACCCGAACACCACTCCGAGTCCACGGAGGCCTTCTTCGTTCACCAGCCCGGCCTGAAGGTGGTCATCCCCTCGACGCCACACGACACGAAGGGGCTGCTCGCCTCGGCCATCCGGGACCCGGACCCCGTGATCTTCCTGGAACCCAAGCTCATCTACCGGGCGTTCCGCGAGGACGTCCCCGAGGAGGCCTACGCCGTGCCGCTGGGCGAGGCCGCCGTCCGCCGGGAAGGCAGCGACGTCTCCGTGTTCACGTGGGGAGCGATGACCCGACCCACGATAGAGGCAGCGGAGAACCTCGCCGAGGAGGGAATCGATTGCGAGGTAATCGACCTGCGGACGCTCTCGCCGTTAGACGAGGAGACCATCGTCGAGTCCTTCGAGAAGACGGGCCGGGCGGTCGTCGTCCACGAGGCCCCCAAGACAGGCGGGCTGGCCGGCGAGATAATCGCCACCCTCCAGGAGGACGTGTTGCTCTACCAGGAGGCACCGATCGGGCGGGTGACGGGCTTCGACGTCCCGTTCCCGCTGTACGCCCTGGAGGACTACTACCTCCCCGAAGCAGCGCGCATCGAGGACGAAATCCGCGAAACGGTGGCGTTCTGAGATGTTCGAGTTCGAACTCCCCGACGTGGGCGAGGGCGTCGCCGAGGGCGAGATCGTCGCCTGGCACGTCGCGCCCGGCGACGGAGTCGAAGAGGACCAGGTGCTCGCAGAGGTCGAGACCGACAAGGCCGTGGTCGACCTGCCCTCGCCTGTCGCGGGGACGGTCCGCGAACTGCTCGCCGAGGAAGGCGAGGTCGTCCCCGTCGGGAACGTGGTCGTCACCATCGACGCCGCAGGCGACGAACCCGACCCCGAGGAGGTCGATGTCGACGCCGGGGTGGACGGCGCGGACGAGGAACCGACGGAGTCTGCCGGCGAGAGTGACGACGAGAGCGCGACCGCCGGCGGTCGGGTGTTCGCCCCGCCGAACGTCCGGCGACTGGCACGCGAACTCGGCGTCGACCTCGCGGCTGTCGACGGGTCGGGGCCTGGCGGGCGCGTCACCGAGGGTGACGTGCGGGCGGCCGCGGACCAGGGAGCGGGCGAGGAGCGCACAGCCGAACCGAAAACGGAGAGCGTCGAGGCCGGCGACGGCGAGCAGGCGAGCGCCGAGGCTGCGACCACGGCTGCAGAAGCCGGTGGGGACGGTCAGGGAGCCAGCACAGCCCGGGCGTCCGACCGCGACCGCACACTCACAGCACCGGCGACGCGGAAACTCGCACGCGAGGAGGGTGTCGACATCGACGAGGTGCCCACCGAGAAGACCCGTGACGGCGAGGCGTTCGTCGAACCGGAGGACGTCAGGGCCTACGTCGAAGCACGGGAGACGGTAGCGACGGGCGCGACTGCCGAGACGCCAGCGACGGCTGGTGACGCCGAACCCGCGACCGCGGACACGGCAACAACCGAGGCGGTCACCACGGAACCCTACCGCGGAATCAGGCGGACCATCGGCCAGCAGATGGAGGAGTCGGCCTTTACCGCACCCCACGCCTGTCACCACGACACCGCGGTCGTCGACGACCTCGTGGCCGCCCGTGCCGACCTGAAAGAGCGGGCCGCCGAGCGGGACGTCCGGCTGACGTACGTGCCCTTCGTGATGAAGGCCATCGTCGCCGGGCTGAAGGAGTACCCCGTGCTGAACACGGAACTCGACGAAGAGGGCGAGGAAATCCTGTACAAGCACTACTACAACATCGGCCTCGCAGTCGCGACCGACGCCGGGTTGATGGTGCCCGTCGTGGAGGACGTCGACGGGAAGGGTCTCCTCGATCTCGCCGCGGAGGCCAACGACATCGCACAACGGGCCCGCAGCCGCGACCTCGAACTGGCCGAGATGAAAGGCGGGACCTTCACCATCACCAACTTCGGGGCCATCGGCGGCGAGTACGCCACGCCGATCATCAACTACCCCGAGACGGCCATCCTCGGGCTGGGTGCCATCGAGGAACGCCCCGTCGCCGAGGACGGCGAGGTCTTTGCCGCCCAAACCCTGCCGCTGTCGCTGTCGATCGACCACCGCGTCATCGACGGCGCCGAGGCCGCGGGGTTCGTCAACACCGTCATCGAGTACCTGGAGAACCCGACGCTGTTGCTGCTGGAGTGACGGCCTGTGGATTCCGTGGCCTGCCGTGGGGTGGGTCGTCAGGCTGGACCCGGATCGAAGGGGGAAGCTTTTACGGGAAAACTCCCGAAGGTTACACGTTCCGAACCATAGCCATGCAGTACCGCCGCGAGACCGCAATCGAGGCGCTACACGACGTCGCAGTCACGATCCAGACCGAGGAGAGCATCGAGGCGGTCTGTGAACGGACGGTCTCGGCCGCGGCGGACATCCTCGAGTTCAAGTTGTGTGCGATACTCCTCCGGGAGGGCGAGTGGCTCGTCCCGTACGCGACCTCCGCGGACGCCCCCTCGGACGGGGCCCGACCGATGCGGGTCGACCAGGGGCTGGCGGGGAAAACCTACCAGACTGGACGTGCCCAGGTAGTCGACGAGATCGCGCCCGCGGACGAGACCGACCCCGCAAAGGAGACCTACCGGTCGGGACTCAGCGTTCCGATCGGCGACCGTGGCGTCTTCCAGGCGGTCAGTACGGCACCGGGCGCATTCGACGACGGCGACGTGGAGCTTGCGGAACTGCTCGTCAGCCACACGCAGACGGCACTCGACCGGATCGAACACGAGCGGGAACTCAAGCGCCAGAACGAGCGTCTGGAGGAGTTCGCCTCGGTGGTGAGCCACGACCTCCGGAACCCCCTGCACGTGGCCTCGGCGCGTCTGGAACTCGCCACAGAGGAGTGTGACAGCCCCCACCTCGCGGACGTCGCCGACGCACACGACCGGATGGAGCGCCTCATCGACGACCTGCTGGCGTTCGGGCGTGCGGGCAGCGACGCAATCGACTACCAGTCCGTCGACCTCGCACGCCTCCTCGGGGAGTGCTGGGGCGCCCTCCAGAGCGGAGCGGCCAGCCTCGCCGTCGAGACCGAGGCGACAGTCAGGGCCGACCGCGACCGGCTCAAGCAACTGCTGGAGAACCTCCTGCGGAACGCGCTGGACCACGCCGGCCCGGACGTGACCGTCACCGTCGGCGACGCCGACGACGGCTTCTACGTCGCGGACGACGGTCCCGGGATACCCGAAGCCGACCGCGAGGCCGTCTTCGAGGCCGGCTACTCCACGGCGGAGGGGGCCACCGGGTTCGGACTCAGTATCGTCCAGCAGGTGGTCGAGGCCCAGGGCTGGACGGTCCGCGTGACCGACAGTGCCCCGGGCGGCGCACGCTTCGAGATCACCGGCGTCGACGTCCCGGAGTGACAGCCACGCCCGCTCGCGTGGTCGCCCCGGGGTCACGTGGGGCTACCCGAGGGGAGTGACTTTTCACGCGGCCCCCCGATAGCGGAGGTAATGGTCGTCGGAGACGTCACCACCGGCACCGAGGTACTGGTCATCGGCGGCGGCCCGGGCGGGTACGTGGCCGCCATCCGCGCCGCGCAACTGGACCTGGAGGTCACGCTCGTCGAGAAGGACGCCTACGGGGGGACCTGTCTCAACCACGGCTGTATTCCCTCGAAGGCACTCATCTCGGCGACGGACGTCGGCCACCGCGCCGGCGAGGCCGAACACATGGGCGTCCACGCCGACCCCGCGATGGACCTCCAGGGGATGGTCGGCTGGAAGGACCGCATCGTCCGCCGGCTCACCGCGGGCGTCGAGAAACTCTGTGAGAACGCGGGCGTCACGCTCATCGAGGGCCGTGCCGAGTTCGCCGGCGAGAGTTCGGTGCGGGTCGTCCACGGCGGCGAGGGCGAGGGCGCCGAGAGCGTCGAGTTCGAACACGCCGTGATTGCGACCGGTAGCCGACCCATCGAGATTCCGGGCTTCGAGTACGACAATGAGTACGTCCTCTCCTCGCGAGATGCCCTCGCGCTGGAGTCGGTCCCCGACAGCATGGTCGTCGTCGGAGCCGGCTACATCGGGATGGAACTGGCGACGGTCTTTGCGAAACTGGGCTGTGACGTGACCGTCCTCGAACAGCTCGCGGACGCGTTGCCCACCTACGAGGACGACGTGAGCGAGGTGGTTCGCGAGCGGGCCGCCGACCTGGGTGTGGAGTTTCACTTCGGCGAGACGGCACAGGGCTACGAGGAGAGCGGCCAAGTCATCACCGTCACCTCCGAGGGCGAGGACGGCGGAGTCACCGAGTTCGGCGCCGAGAAGTGCCTGGTCGCCGTGGGCCGCGCGCCGGTCACGGACACGCTGACCGTCGAGGCGGCGGGACTGGAGACGGACGACCGCGGGTTCCTGGTCACCGACGACCGCGCCGAGACGAACCTCAGGGGGGTCTTCGCGGTGGGGGACGTGGCGGGCGAGCCGATGCTGGCCCACAAGGCGTTCCGCGAGGGCGAGGTCGCCGCGGAGGTCATCGCCGGCGAGCCCGCCGCGCTGGACTACCAGTCCATCCCCGCGGCGGTGTTCACCGACCCCGAGATCGGGACTGTCGGTATGACCGCGACCGACGCCGAGGCGGCCGGCTTCGACCCGGTCGTCGGCCAGATGCCGCTGCGTGCCTCCGGGCGAGCGATGACCGTCGATGACACCGACGGCTTCGTCCGCGTCGTCGCCGACGGCGACGCTGGCTTCCTGCTGGGCGGGCAGGTCGTCGGCCCCGAGGCGTCGGAACTGGTGGCCGAACTCGCGCTGGCCATCGAGATGGGCGCGACCCTGGAAGACGTCGCCTCGACCGTTCACGTCCACCCGACGCTCTCGGAGGTGGTCCACGAGGCGGTCAAGGGCGCCGCCGGCCACTCGATTCACTACTGATACGGATTGCTGTCGCTGTTTTCCAGGTCGACCGCTCGCTCTCCTGCGGTCGATCCGGTAACGAACTACAGCAATCCGTATGAGTCCGGTCCGAACGAACTTGTCCGGCCTGTAGGGGCCGGCGCCGGCCCGAACCCGACCGGCGTCCGATGTAACCAAATTCAATTACATCTGGCGGGTTCAGAGGCCAGTATTAATTACGCCGGGACCCACAAAGGGTCGTATATGCTCGAAGACGACTTCGGTCGCGGGATATCCGGGGTGCGAGTCTCGCTGACGGACCGGTGTAACTTCGATTGCGTCTACTGTCACAACGAGGGGCTGGGGGACACCCGTGGCCCGATGGACCCCCAGGAGCCGATGCTCCGGGACGACCTGGAGGAGATCATCGCCCGGACGCCCGGGAGCATGGAGGTGTCGATGACGACCAACGGCACCTTCCTGCCCGGCCGGGCCGGGGACCTGAAAGCGGCGGGACTGGACCGCGTCAACGTCTCACAGGACGCGCTCGACCCGGAGGACTTCGCGGAGATCACCAAGGCCGGCGCCTTCGACGCGGTGATGGACGGCGTCCGGGCGGCGGTCGAGGCGGGCCTCGCGCCCGTGAAAATCAACATGGTCGTCTTCGAGCCGACCGCGGGCTACGTCCCGGAGATGGTCGATTTCGTTGCCGAGAACCCCGGGCTGCAACTCCAGCTCATCGAGTACATGCCCGAAATCGCGGGCCACCCGGAGTGGGCCATCGACATCGGGCGCGTCCACGACTGGCTCGACGACCGTGCCCGCCGGACCGAAACCCGCGAGATGCACGACCGCAAGCGTTACTACCTCGACAGCGGCGTCTCCGAGCGGTCCGACGTCCCGGACGTGGGGGACGCCGCCGGGGAGACCGATGTCGAGACCGGTATGGTCGAGATCGTCGACCCCGTCGAGAACGAGGACTTCTGTGCGAACTGCGGCCGGGTGCGGGTCACCCACGAGGGCTACCTGAAGGGGTGTCTGAACCGCAACGACGACCTCCAGTCGATGGGCGAGATGACCGGGCCCGAGATACGCGAGACCTTCCGCGAGGTGGTCGACAACCGCGTCCCCTACTACGGCGAGTACCTCGTCGAGAACGAGGAGGGCAACTACGTCATCAACGAGAAGTACATCGAAGCACCCGGGGCGGACGTCTGAGCCGGCGCGTGTCAGGTGGGATTTTTGCGCGTGGGGCCGAAAGAGTCGCGTATGAGCGACGGGGAGCCCCCATCGGACACGCCACCCGACCCCGACGAGACAGACGTGGCAGCGATACTCGGGGAAACTGGATTCGATTCCGAGGAGAGCGTCCTGACGCGCCGCCAGGCCGAGGTCTACGTCCTGCGCGAGCGGGGCTACCGGCAGGCCGACGTGGCAGAAGCGCTGGGTACCTCGCGGGCAAACGTCGCCAGCGTCGAGGCCAGCGCCCGCGAGAACGTCAGGAAGGCCCGCAACACGGTCGCGTTCGCGGACGTCCTCGCGGCCCCGATCCGGATCGAGATCGAGCCGGGGGCCGACCTCTACGACGTACCCCGCCAGGTGTTCGCGACCTGTGACGAGGCGGATGTCGAGGTCAACTACACCGGTCCCGAGCTGATGGAACGGGTCGACAGAGACGCCAGCGGTGCCGTCCAGGGCCGTCAGGTCGTCCGCCCGGTGACCGTCGGCGTCAGTGCCGGGGGCGAGGTCAGCGTCACGAGTCGGTAACTCCCCCGCATTCGACTCCGTGCCCCGTAGCCGGAACAGGTCGCATTCCACCTCTCGAATTTCGTCCCATAGGCAAGTAGCCGGCCTTCGACATCTCGGCAGGGCCGATCCCCGGCGAGTTGCACCTCGCGGCCGGCCAGGAAGCCGCGGCGGCGGGCGTCTGCCAGCACCTCCGGGACGACGACACGGTGACGGCACTCCACCGACCACACCACGTCGCCATCGCCAAGGGCGTCGACCTGGAGCGGATGACTGCCGAAATATTCGGGCGCGAGCCGGGGCTGAGCGGCGGCAAGGGCGGGTACATGCACCTGTTCGACCCCGAGATTGCCCGCGAGGCGGACGACGAATTCCAGCGCGGGGCCACGCTGGGCTGGATTGCCACCGGGTAAGAATCGCCGGAAGCGTGACGACCCCACTCCCGGCCACCACCGATAGGTGCCTGGCCCGGCAATCCGAGGCCATGCCACACCTGCAGTTCGAGATATCCGAACCGCTAGACGGACCGGTCGAACCGTTCGCCGCGTGGGCCACGGAGCTGTACGCCGACGTCATGGAGACCGGAACCGGTCACGTCGCCGTGACGGTCCGGGACGGCGCCAGACTGTCTCTGGGCCGTGCCGGTGCCGACGAACCGGTGGCCGTGCTGAACGCTGACATCAGGGCGGGCCGGTCGGCCGACCAGCGCCGCGAACTCGCAGCGGCCGTCATCGAGGAACTAGAAAAGCGGTGGGGCGTCCCTCCCGAGAACACCTACGTCGTCTACACCGAACACCCCGGCGAGGACTTCCACCTCGAAGAAGGCGCGCTCAAATCATGGTCGGACAGTGAGAGTGACGAGGGTGCGCTCGGTAGGAGGTAATGTGGATTCACGGAGCTTGTTCAGCAACTTTTTTGAAGTTGATACATTCGGAGTGATAGATACTGCGCGCGTATCTTGCATGGTAATCCGATCAGATTCGAAGAGGCTGAATCGATACAGACGGTCCGAAGCGCGAATTAATCGGCAGTTGGAAGTGACAGTGTGACAACGGTCCCGCGGGGGTCGTTCTCAGTGAATGATAGCGACCCCGCTGAAAGCGA